>DAOWDS010000029.1 GCA_030638895.1 Candidatus Moraniibacteriota bacterium
AAAGAAAATATAATAAAAGAAAAAATAAACAAAAAAGTTAGATATAAGGCAGTTAGAAAAATTAGGTTTGAGATATAAATTAAATATAAAACCTATTTTTTATGTGAATGAAGTTAACTATTATTTTTTCAAACGTGTAAATCTTAAAATATAATAAAAGCTTAGTGTAAATTAATTTAGAAATCTATTATGAAAAAAAATAAATTTATTATATTTTTATTAACCCCCATTTTGATTGTTGGGATTTTTTTAATTTATGGCAGTTTTATTTTAGCAAGCGAAGTTGATTATATTGTGATTTCAAAAATTCAAATCGGCGGGAAGACGGTTTATGATGAGTTTATAGAGTTATATAATCCGACAGATCAAGAAATAAATCTTGAAAACTGGGATTTAAAAAGAAAAACAAAAAGCGGGAGTGAAAACAATATGCTAAATAATATTGAAGGCATAATTCCAGCTTATGGATATTTTTTAATTGTTCCAAGAGCTAATTGCGGCAGCAATAATAGTGAAAATTGTTATAACGGATTCATTATTGCTGATGATAAATATACAACAAATAGTTTTTTAGCAAAAAATAATACTATTTTATTATATGATGATAATAAAAATTTAGTTGATAAAGTTGGATGGGGCGAGGCAGGTGATTTTGAGGGTAAAGTTATTAACATAAATCCGGAAAACAATCAGAGCCTGGAAAGAATAAATATTAATGGCATTGTTCAAGACCTAGATAATAATAAAAATGATTTTATTTTGCGAGATAATTTAGGGCCGCAGAATTCGAGCGTTGTTAATAATCAGGAGAATATTGGACAAAATAATAAAGATCAAGAAGTAAAAGATTTCGAATCCTTTGAACATTCGGAATCTAGTTTTGATCAAGATGCTAAAAATAATAATGATAGCGAGAAAGAAGAATCTACTCAGGAGAGTGGACCTAATGATGAAGATGATAATTTAGACAAAGAGAGTAAAAATGATGCGGATAACGATAACAGCGGTGATAATAGTCAAAATGATTATACACAAGATAGTCCCATAGCCTTTCAGGACTATAAAGCCAGCAGCTTAAATAATTCCATGCAGGAGAATGGAGTTAGTAAAAAAACACACCCCAATTCCTCTCAAGGGGGGAATAAAATAATAATCATGGAATTTTTGCCAAATCCGGAAGATAGCGATAGGGACAATGAATTTATTGAGATATATAATGATAGCGATGTAGAAGCTGATTTGAGTGGATGGATTTTGGAAGATAAAATTGGAAAAATAAAAAAGTTTGTCATTCCATTTAGGACTGAAATAAGCGCTGGAAAATACAAAGTATTTTATAGCGATGAAACAAAAATAATTTTAAATAATTCAGGAGATGGTGTTGTTTTGAGAGACGATAAAAATAATATTATAGACGAAACTTCAATAAGCGGTTCTGTACAGGAGGAACAGTCATATATCTTAGATAAAAATGGGAACTGGGTTTTAACTTTAAGACCAACACCAGGGAGAGAAAATATAATTAAAGCGGAAGAAAAAATTATTTTTGAAAAGGTAAAAGAATTTAGCCTGGAAACTGAAGTTAATGAAGAAAAAGAGTCCGACTCCAAAGCTTCGGAGTTGGACTTCTTTTCTGCTGATCGCGGCGAACAAGACAGTTCTACACAGGAAAATAAAACCAACACGGGCTATAATTATTCTGACAGAATAGTTATTTCAGAAATTTATCCCAATCCTTTTGGCAGAGATAATAGAGAGGGCAATTATGAATGGATAGAATTATATAATAATTCCGATGAAAATGTAAACTTGAGAGGCTGGCAGATAGATGATATTTTAGAAAAAGGAAGCAGTGGATATATAATAAAGGAAGACAAAATAATTAAAGCAAGAAATTTTGCGGTTTTTGAAAATATTCAAACAAAAATAATACTTAACAATCCTGGCGATGAAGTTAATATTTTTTGGCCTGACGGAAAAATTATTGACAACATAAAATATAAAAATGCAAGCGAAGGATTTTCATATAACAGGACTACTAATTCTTGGGCATGGAGCAAAGAAATTACTCCAGAAAAAAATAATAAAATTAGAATAATTAAAATAGAGAAGAAGTTAGATAAAAATGACTTAGAAAGAAGTTCTATTTTGGATGTTGAAAATATAAAAGAGGAGCCGAGTAAAATTGAAGACATAAAAATTGATTATTTAGAAGCCAATATAAAAGACATTAAACACTTTTTAAGGAATTCAAGGATAAAAGTTTCTGGAGTTATTTCTACTCCGCCGGGAATATTTGCTGATAATATTTTTTATTTATCTGGAAGCGGAATTCAAGTTTATAGTTATAAAATAAAAGTTCCGGAAATTGAATTAGGAGATAAAATTGAAATAATTGGCAAAGTTTCAGAAGTTGGGGGAGAAAAAAGAATATTAATAGATAATTTAAAAAATATAAAAATTTTAAGCCGTAATCATTTAATTGAAGCTCAATTAGTTTTAACTGGAAACATAAATGAATCCGTAGAGGGATATCTAGTTGTTGTTGAAGGAAAAGTTTCACAAATAAAAAAAGACGTATTTTATCTTAACGATGGAAGCGGTGAAGTAAAAATTTATATTAAGCCTCAAACACAAATTGAAAAATTGGAAATAAAAAAAGATGATTGGATGACAATTACGGGACAGGTAAGCCAGACATCTCTTGGTTATAGAATTTTGCCGAGATTTCAGGGAGATGTGAAATTGAGTAAGGTCTCAGGAATTTCAACCGCGCAAGCTTTTTTGGAAACTAAAGAAATTAAAGAAAAAAACGAAAATACTAAAAACAAAAATTTATTGCGGAATATATTATTTTTTATGATAATAACAATAGTTTTGATTGATTGGATAAAAATGAAAATTAAAAACCATAAGTAGGTTTTATTTATTTGCATATTTTGCTAAATTTTATAATAATGAATATATTATAATTATTAAAAAAACATATGAAAAAGCTATATAATGCAAGCGGACATATTAAAATTAATTTAATTGAAAGAGTTCTTAAAGAGGCCAAGAGAAAGGGGAATCTTCCTAATGTTCCTTCTTTAAAAATAAAATATTTTATAGAAAGTCTTGAAGAAGAAATAAAGAAGTTTAAATCAAGGGTTGGAACGCAAATAAATAGGCGTGAAATGGAATTTTTATTTAAACAAATGATGCGCAAGGACTATGATAAAATTACAGATAGGGAGCTTAAAATTATTGAGGAAATTCTTTTAGATAAAGATTTTAGAATTGGATAAAATAAATTGTCATAAATTACGCCACTTTTAAGAACTAATAATTTGTTTTAAGATGACTAAGTTAAAAATAAAGCATCTTTTCTTAGCTATGGGGTTGATAATAATTTTTTTTATTTCTATTTTTTTGTCTAAAAACGAGATATATATAAATGATTTAAACAAATTAAAAACAAAAAACACATCCCAAGTATGTATTTCAAAAAATTGTTTTTTTGTGGAAATTGCAGATACTGCTCAAAAAAGAGAAAATGGATTAATGAATAGAAAAAATGTGCCAAATAATAGCGGCATGTTTTTTATTTTTAAAAAAGAAGGAAATTATACTTTTTGGATGCGAAACACTTTAATCTCGCTTGATATAATTTGGATTGATAAAAATAATAAAATAATATATATAGAAAAAAATGCTCAGCCATGCACGACTGAACAATGTAAAACCTTTGGACCAGATCAAAAAGCAAAATATATTTTGGAAATAAACGGAGGACTGGCAGGGGAAATGGGGTTTAAGGCTGGAGACATAGTGGTATGGCAGAAATGAGTTTAAAACCTATTTCTATCACGTATAAAAATATTTTCACGGTATATATTATTTAATTCAAATATAGGCGCGTTTAAAACGAGGGCGTATGTGAAACGTTCTTATAGGGAAGATATTATAGGAATCTCTGAAAAACGAAGTTTTTGTCATTCCCTTACAGAAGGGAATCTAGAATTTAAGGCAAAAAATAAATTATAAAATTGAAATTTATTAGTTTATCAGAATTTCCTGTATGTCTTTATATATATTCAGCCACAATAATTTTTTATTGACCAGTTTATTTTAACTGGTATAATTTATAAAAGTGATAATTAATTTAAGTATTTTACTATGAAAAGTGAAAACTGACTTAAACCAGTGAAACCAATAGAGCCGACTGTTAATGAAGTGCCAGAAAAAATAAAAGCATTTGGTGATATGTCAGAAGAAGAACTACAAGTAACAATAAAAATTCTTGAAAAAAACGAAATGAAAAATAGAGATGCTATACAAAAAATACGAAAGAATATAAAAAAAGCTTCAAGCTTTAGTGGAGAGAACGCGTTTCGGAATAAGTTGCAGAATAATTTTAATGGAATTGCTTGCAATGGTGACTGTAAATCAATGGATTTTAAAACCTACTTACGCTGTGATAAGGTTAGAGATATTGGTGGAAAATATAATCCCAAATAGTATTTATAATTTGAAGTCATAGAAATTTCAATATTTTTTTAAAAATTAAGAGACACCGTTTTAAACAAGGACAGCTCTTTGGGAAATATATAGCAAAAGTACTTTTTTATTGGAAATATTACAATTTTATGTCTGGACATAATAAGTGGTCAAAAATTAAAAGGCAAAAAGGAGTTGCTGATGTGAAGAAAGGGAAGATTTTTTCACAGCTCTCAAAACAAATTGCACTTGAGGCAAAAAATAGCGGAGATCCTGCAATGAACCCGGCATTAAAGCTTACAATTGAAAAAGCAAAGCAATCCAATATGCCTGCTGATAATATTATAAAAGCAATTAAAAAAGGAACTGGGGAAATTGAAGGAGGAACGATTGAAGAGGTTTTATATGAGGCCTATGGTCCAGAGGGAACTGCTCTTATAATTGAAGGAACTACAGATAATACAAACAGAACAGTAGCGGAAATAAAACACATTCTTTCCAAAAATAACGGGCGGCTTGGAGAAGCTGGAAGCGTAAAATGGATGTTTAATAGATTTGGATATATTGAGATTGATAAAAAAAGTTTGCAAATCAGCGAAGAAGAAACAGAAATGATGATTATTGATTCTGGTGCAGAAGATTTTAGTGTTCCAACCCCCCAACCCCCCTTATCAGGGGAAACTATAGAAGGTCAAGTTATTGTAGTTTATACAAAGCCAGAAGATTTATATAAAGTAAAAGAGAATCTAGAAAAAAATAATTTGATAATTGGTGATGTTGGTTTTGAATGGAAGGCAAAAAATACAATCAAAATTAAAGATGAAAAAATTCATAATAGAATTGAAAAACTTTTTGAAGCTCTTGATGAACAAGAAGACGTGAATGATGTTAGTTCAAGTTTAGAGGAATGGGACTGAATCTTAAATTAAATTTTTTAATTTTAATCAAATTAAATCTTAGTGAAAAAATAACATATAAAAAACAAGAGATAAGAAACAAAGACACAAACAAATTCAAAATCACAATAATCAATCCGTTTGAAATTTGTGATTTGATTATTAGAATTTTTTGATTATTGTATCTTGCATCCTTATAATTTAATTTATGATATTTTTTTGATTCACTGTTCTAAATTTTAAATTTATTTTATGATTATTCTCGGTATTGACCCCGGAACTGCAATTACTGGTTTTGGTGTGATTGAGAGTCAAAATAATAAATTAAAAGTTATAGACGCTGGCTGTATCAAAACTGATAAAAATTTAGATATGTCCGAAAGGCTTGATTTGATTGCGAAAAAATTAAAAAATATTATAAAGAAATATAAACCCCAAATAATGGCTGTTGAAGAATTATTCTATTTTAAGAATAAGAAAACTGTAATAACAGTTGCGCAAGCCCGAGGGGTTATTTTATTTATGGGTAAAAATCAAGGAATAGAGATCTGTGAATATACTCCTTTACAGGTTAAACAGGCAGTGGTAGGATATGGTCGTGCTGAGAAAAAACAGGTTCAACAGATGGTTAAGTTAATTTTAGGCTTAAAAGAAATTCCTAAACCAGATGACGTAGCAGATGCGCTTGCAGTGGCGGTTTGTTGTGAAAGTAGTTATAAATTTGAGAAGAAAATTAACAAAAAATAAAGTATTTAATATTGAGTGTTAGGCACAAAGCTTAATACTTAATACTTAATACTTAATACTATTTTTATGTCAGAAATAATTAATTTAATATTAAGCCAAGGAGTTGATGTTGATACTGTTTATCTAATCCTTACTCTGCCGTTTATCGCGACTCTTATTGCCGCCTTTAGACAATTGATTGGGATTAAATCATTTGGTATTTATACTCCGCTTGTTTTAACGTTTGCTTTTTGGGCGGTTGGATTAAAATATGGATTAACTATATTTATAATAATCTTTTTAACTGGTACTGTAGTTAGATATGTTCTTAAAAATTTCCGTCTTTTATATATGCCTAGAATGGCGCTTGTTTTAACGGTAATTAGTTTGGCAATTCTGGTTTTACTTACAGTTGGTGGATATCTTCAAAAAACCGGATTGGCTTCAGTGTCCATTTTGCCGATTCTTATCTTAATAACTCTTATAGAAAAGTTTATTTCAACCCAAGTTGAGAAGGGATTTAGAACGGCGGCATTTCTTTCAGTTGAAACACTTGCTATTTCCATAGCAGGCTACTATTTTATAATCTGGGATGTTTTTAGGGGTTTAGTTTTAAATCATCCGGAGTATATTTTGTTGTTGTTTGCGGTTAATGTATTTTTAGGTAAATGGACGGGGGTTAGATTAAGCGAATATTTAAGATTTAGAGAAGTTATAAAAAATATTGATAGATAAAAACAAATTGTTAAATTGCCAAACTGTTAAATTGTTACGCGCGGCATAGCAATTTGTATGGTGTAATTATGAATATGCGTTATACATAATAATTTAGCAATGTAGTAATTTAACAATAGAACTATGTTTACTTTAATAAAAAATAGCAAAGGTATTCTTGGGATGAATGCCAGAAACTTTTCTTATATTAGACCAAACAATTTTCAAGGAGCGATTCGTTTGGCGAATAATAAATTGCGAAGTAAAGAAGTGCTTTTAAAAGCGGAAGTTCCTATTCCAAAGGTTTATGGTATTATTAAGAATAGACTTGAGCTGGAAATTTTTAAATGGGGCGATTTGCCAAAAACTTTTGTTTTAAAGCCAAATCGCGGCAAAGGAGGAGAAGGGATAAAAGTGATTTTTGGACAAAAAAAAGATTTGAGCTGGGTCTCCACACAAGGCAAAACTATCACTATAAAAAATTTAAAAGACCATATTAGGGACATTTTTGAAGGATTTTATTCTTTTTCCGGAACATCAGACATCGCTTTTTTTGAAGAAAGAATTCAGCTTTTGAAAGTTCTTAAACCATATTCTTATGAAGGCATTCCTGATGTTAGAGTAATTATTTATAATAAAGTTCCGGTAATGGCGATGCTTCGTCTTCCGACCAGAGAGTCTGGCGGAAAATCCAATCTGCATTTGGGGGGCGTGGGGCTGGGAGTAGATATTGCTAATGGCGTTACAACAAATGCCATAATGCGCGATCAGCTGATTGAAAAACATCCGGACACAAAATTAATTTTAAGCGGAATAAAAATTCCTAATTGGAAAGAAATTTTGGAAATCGCGATTAAATGCCAAGAAGCTTCAGGATTAGGATATATTGGTGTTGATGTTGCAATTGACAGCGGGCGCGGTCCTGTTGTGCTGGAAATAAATGCTCATGCCGGACTTTCAATCCAAATTGCCAATCTTGCGCCGCTAAAGTACCGTTTGCAAAAAATAAGCGGCTTAAAAGTAAAAAACGAAGCGCGTGGGATTAGAATCGCGCAAGATCTTTTTGGAGGTGAAATTGAAGAAGAAATTGAAGAAATTTCAGGAAAACAGGTTTTAGGAATTATTGAGGCCATTAAAATTAAACATAAGGTAAAAGAAAATGAAGAAACAAATAAAGACAGAAAAGATAAATTAAACATAGAAAAACAAGAAGATAAGCCAGAAGAAATGGAATTAAGAGCAAAAATTGATACAGGAGCAGATTTATCTTCAATCGACAAGTCTTTGGCAAAAAATCTTGGATATGCAGAAATTATAGATGAATTTGATGAAGCGATAAAAAACATTAAAATTGATACCGCTTTAACAAAAGAAATTTTAGATGAACAAATTAAAGATAAACTTGAAAAATGGGGAGACGGCATTGATACTGTTATTATTAAATCTAGTCACGGAGCAACTTTTAGGCTTGTTATAAAAATGAATATAACACTTTCTGGCGTGGAAATTATTTCTAAAATGTCCGTCACAGACAGAAGCAATCTCGAATTTCCTATAATTATTGGGAGAAAAAGTTTAGGAAAATTTTTAGTTGATCCAAGTAAAAAGTCTAAGGCGATTTTTGGGAAAGAAGTAAACGTGACTAATAATAAAAATAATTTAGAAAAATGAAAAAAATTAAGTTTGCTATAATTGGCGCCAGTGAAACAGAAAATACCAAGAATCTTATTGAAGAAATAAAATTAAGAGGACATTTGGTTTTTTTAATTCAACCTAAAAATTTAGTTTTTGAGTTTTCTAAAAATAAAAAGTTTAAAATTAAGCAGGGAAATATAAATTTGGATAAGTTGGATATATTTATTTTTAGAGGATATAACATAAATATTGTTGTGGCAAAAATTTTGGCTGAAAAATTAATCAGGGATAAAAAGGTGGTTATAGATGAAGTTTTAGGAAAAAGATTTATTCCGAGTAAAATATTTGAATGCAGTAAATTTGCCGAATATAATATAAATCATCCTGTGACATTTCAGGCATTGGATATTTCATCTTACAAAATTATTTTGGACAAGGTAACTTTTCCTATAATTGTAAAACCATTGTATGGACAAAAGGGGCAAGGTATAATTAAAATAAATAATAAAACTAAAGCTTTGGCATTTTTCAAAAAAAATCCTAGAGGGTATTTAGTTCAGGAGTATTTAAAAACAGATAGCGATATTAGAGTTTTTGTTGTTAACAATAAAATTCTTGGCGCTATGAGGAGATTTGTTCTGTCTGGCGATTTTAGATCAAATGCGTCATTGGGCACCAAAGTGGAAAAAGTGATACCTACTAAAGAAATGAAAACGATTGCTATTAAAGCGACCAAAGCGATGGGATATGAAATTGCTGGTGTTGATTTTTTAGAATATAAAAATAAACTGTATGTTTTAGAGGTTAATTCTACTCCTCAGTGGCAAAAGTTTAAAGAGATTACAGGTATTAATCCGGCAAAAAATATAGTCAGTTTAGCGTTAAAAAAATATAAAAAAAATAATACAAGTTAACAATTTACATAAAAATGAAAAAAATATTATACTTTAAAAACTACAAAATTTCTTCTGATTCTATATTATTTAAATACAAGTTTAACAATAAAAGTTATACTGTTGAATTTATTTCGAAAGAATTGCTACAAAATAAAAGCTTTGATCCTAAAAATGATTATGTTTTAAACAAAGTCATTTGTTATTTAGGTGTAATTTCTAGTTTTAACTTATTTGATTTAGAATATTTTAATGAAATAATTGTAGAATGTATGGTATTAAACAAAGAAGAAGGCGATTATTTTTCTAATCTTTCTTTCGATGGCTTAGCTGAATTTAGATATATTAATAAAATAAACATAAGTAAAAAAGTAAAATTTTCTTCTATCTGTAGTCAAAGTAATTGTCTATATAAAAAACCAAAACTATTTTTTAATAAAAAAACTATTTTGTTAAATGGAGGAGGAAAAGATTCTGCCGTGGCAGCTGAAATGCTAAAATTGATAAAAGAAAATTATAGCTGGTTAACTTTAAATATGAATACTGCTAGAAAAAATATAATTTTAACATCAAAAATTAAAAGTTGCTTTTCATTATCGAGAGTTATAGACAAAAATATTAGAAAAGATAGTAAATACTTGGGTCACAAGCCAGTTAGCGCTCTCATAGCTTTTATAAGTATTCTTTACGCATATATTTATAAATACTCATATGTAGTTACGGCTAATGAATATTCATCAAATTTTTCTAATTTAAAAATAAACGATATATCAATAAATCACCAATATACTAAATCTCTAGATTTTGAAAAAAAATTTAATGTTTTTATACGAAACAGATTATTTAAGGGAGTTACATATTATAGTGTTTTAAGACCTTTATATGAAATACAAATAACAAAAATATTTTCTTTCTATAGGCAATACTTTCCTCATTTCATAAGTTGTAATATAGGAGTTAAAGAAAACAAATGGTGTCTTAAATGTCCTAAATGCGCGTTTATTTTTCTTGCTTTAGCGCCTTTTATCTCAATTGCAAATATTAAAAAAATTTGGGGCTCCAATTTATTTTTAGATAAAAATATTACAGATAATATTTTAAAACTTATCGACAATAGTGCCAAACCATTTGATTGTGTAGGAACCAAAGAAGAATGTCGACTCGCTCTATATTTATGCGAAAAAAATAAACTTTTAGAAGAAGTTTCGAAAAGTACAAAAAAGGAATTATTTAAATATATTCAAAATTACGATTACGAAAAAAACTTAAAAAAATATTTACAGACATACAAAAGAGAAAATAATATTCCTAAAATCATTATTCCGAAAGTGGAAAAATTCTGGAAAAAAACACTGGAAATTAGACAATAATTATTCTGCTAATATTCTTTGCCTTTTAAGCTTATAATAAAACTTTGTATGAAAAATGAACAGCCAAAATTAGAAATAATAATTTCTGAAATTAAAAAAGTGGGAGAAGAAAAAGAAGTTGAAGATGCAGTGATTAGGGAAGAGCGTGAGACTTTATCGGAAGTATTAGAAATTCCCGAAGAAGATGTTAAAAAATTAGAAATAAATATAGAAGAAAAAGAAAAATCTGAAAATAGTAAAATATTATTTGAGTATGCAGAAAAAATTTATGATATTACGAAAGATTATAGAGCGGTTTATATATATTTAGATAACACAGATACAAAACTAATAAATATAGAAAAATTGAAAGAAGCTATTAATGATTTAGAAGAAATTCAGGACGAAGCGCAAAATAGAAATGAGCAAATTGGGAATATCATTAATAAAATAATATTTCCGGAAAAGGCCAAGATTCAACTTCTTTTAGAATTTAAAAACAGCAACTCAGAAGGAGTTTTTGAAAATGGTAAAATTGCTTACGGAGATATTGACGAAGAATTGTGCGCGAAAGCTCTTGATATTTATAATGATAAATTAGAATTTATAAACAGTAAAAAGAATTTATTTAAAGAGATTGATAGTAACAACTCAGAAGAAGCTTTAAAGTATTTAAAATTGGCATATAAACATACTGATGAATTTTCAATTGAGAATGATGATGATTGGTACAAAGAAAAATTAGAAGTAATAAAAAAAGAAAGACAGACAGACAGCATAGAAGAGAAACTTAAAAAAAGTAAGTTCAACGCTGAAGATATAAAAAATTATTTTGAAATAGCTTTAATAAAGGGAGGGTTGGAAAATGCTGGGTATAAAGTGATTATTGATTCTGTTGCTAAATCTATTGGGGTTTATAAGAAACATCCGAAATACGATAGTCCTGTAATTTTAATTCCTGAAAATAGAGAAGTTGACGGGATAAAGCTTCTTGAATTAATAGCTCATGAAATAGGCGGGCATATAGCCTCGGGTTTTTACAGCAACAAACAAGGGCTTGGAGCGGTATCTATAGGAAGGGATTGGGAGACCTATAATGAAGGAATTGCAAAAAAAAATGAGATTGAAATAAAAAAAGAGATTTTAGAAAATTCTTACTTGAATTTTAAAATAAATTCAAGTCCGCTTTATGTCTTAGCTATGGAGAGAATAAAAAACGGAGGAGATTTTGATGAAACATGCGATTACATTTTTAGCTTGAAAAAGAAAGAACATTTAGCAGAAGGAAATGATAATTTAGAAAACGAAAGAGAAGCTAAGAAAACAGCGGAAAAAATATGTAACAGGGTATTTAGAGGATTTGATAAAAAAGAAAAAGGGAAATATTTTACGAAAGATTTAGCGTATTTGGTTGGAGAATCTGGTGTTCGAGAAATGAAAAAAACAGGAGTAGATAAATATTTATATTTGTCCAAAGTAGATCCCAAATTAATTCCAGATTTAATTAAAATGGGAGTTTATACTTATGAAAAAGGGTTGCAAATGACAAAAGATGTTGCTAAACAAGTTTGGCAAGATAAGGACTGGTTGGCAGATTATATAAAAAACAAAAAGTGGTATGAAGAAAATACCCCAGAACATTTAGGACATTGGAATTATAGAGATAAATACATGAATGAGAATAAAACTGGATTGAAAAGCGAGGAATAGAATTTTTCAACAAAAACTTATGATAAAAAATGCACCAAAAAGTATAAAAGCTATTAGCTCAATAATTTTAGCTGAAGAGGCATTAAAAAGAGGAATAAAGATTAATCATATTAATAGATATCAAAAAAGAATGGCTTTTTTGGAATTGTTGTACAAAAAACATTTTGAATATATAGCTGGTCAGAACGTTTCCCAGACATCTTTCACGGGTAATTATGCCACATCAAATAAAGCATTAACTAAAAGTTTGTTATTAAGAGCAAAGATAAATATTGCGAAAGGAAAATTATTTAGCAAAGGTGATATTGACAAAGCGCAAAATTTTATAAATAAAATAGGATATCCAATTGTAATTAAAAAGAAAGACGGAACTCATGGAGATTTGGTTTTTGTGGGAATAAAAAACAGAAAAATGTGCGACAAAGCAGCCAATTGTATTTTAAAAGAAAATGACGATGTTTTAATAGAGAAAGAATTTAAAGGAAAAGAATATAGAATTATAGCAACTAAAAATAAATTTATAGCTGCTACAAATAGAATTCCTGCTAATGTTATCGGAGACGGTATTCATACCATAAGAGAGCTTATTAAGAGTAAAAATAATGATATTAAACGCGGAAATAGTTTTTTTGAAAATAAACCACTAAGAAAAATAAAAGTGAATAATATTGTGAAACAAAATATAAGAGAGCAAAATATGACATTAAATACAATACTTTTTGAAAAGGAAAAAATATATTTAAGAAAAACATCTAACCTGTCAACCGGCGGAGATAGTATTGATGTAACAGACCAGGTTCATCCGGAAATTAGAAAAATTGCAATTAGGGCTATAAGAGCTATTCCTGGACTTGCCTATGCCGGAATAGATTTAATGACTAACAATAACATTTCAAAAAAACCAACAAAAAATAGTTATATAATAATTGAAATAAATGCATCTCCTGGAATATTTATGCATCATTTCCCGTATCAAGGAAAATCAAGGAATGTTGCAAAAGGAATAATTGACATTTTATTTCCAGAAACGAAAGGGAAATATATTGACGTGAAAATTAAATAAATACAGCAAACAATCTTTTATCCTTTAACATTTGTTAAATTTAAGCTATAATGTAACTAGATATATACTGTCTGGTTATTTTATGACATAAATTTTTATTTTAGAATATAATAATACAAATTTTATGCTGAAAGCGCTTAAAATACTTTTTGTGACAACCGATTTATCTCCTTTTTCAAAAGCGGGCGGACTTGGAGACGTTTCTTGCTCTTTGCCGAAAGCGCTTTTAAAAGCGGGTCTTAATATAAGAATTATTATGCCACGACATGGAGTTATAGATGAAAAGAAACATAATATAAAGCTTATAAAAGATAATTTAAAAGTAAAAATTATAAAAAATACCGAAATAAATTTCAGAATAAAAAAAGGGAATTTAACTAAGGAGCTGCCAGTTTATTTTATAGACAAATTCAAATATTTTGGAGGAAGAAACAAAATATATGGATATAAAGACGAAAATCAGCGTTTTATGTTCTTTAATTTTGCAGTTTTTGAAGCAATTAGAAATATGAATAATTGGGTTCCAGACATAATACATTGCAATGACTGGCACAATGGATTGATTCCATATCTGCTTAAAACTAAATTTAGCAAAGAAGAAATATTAAAAAAAACAAAAACAATTTTTACGATTCATAATCTCACTTTTCAATTAGGAAAAAATTGGTGGGAAATTGATAAGAAAGAGCAGGATGATGGCGTGAGCAAGCTGCCTGATTTTAAGGATAGATATAAAATTGACAGAATTAATTTTGCAAAAAGAGGGATATTAAGCGCGGATATAATAAACACCGTAAGTGAAAAATATGCTGAAGAGATAATTCAAAAAAAGTTTGGACAGGACCTTTATAATATATTGTTAGTAAAACATCAAGAAAAGAGATTTTTTGGAATAATAAATGGCATTGATTATAAGGAATATAATCCTCAAACTGATCCCGGTCTTTGGATAAACTATGATCATAATTCTCTTCAAAAAAAAGTTATAAATAAAATGAAATTACAGGAAGATTTTGGCCTTGAAATTGATGATGATGTTCCGTTAATAGCAATGGCGACTAGGATTACTGAGCAAAAAGGATTTGATTTAATTTTGGAAATTATAGACGCCTTATTGAGGCTTAATATGCAATTAATTCTTATTGGCAGCGCAGATTCAGATTACAAAAAAATATTTAAAAAATTAAGCAAAAAAAATCCCAAAAAAGTAGCGACTCATTTAAAGTTTGAAACTAAAAAAATAACAAGAGTTTATGCGAGTTCCGACATGTTTTTAATGCCATCTCGTTTTGAACCATGCGGGCTGGGGCAGATGATAAGTTTGCGATACGGTTCTATTCCAATTGTTCGAGAAACGGGAGGACTTTCTGATACAATTACAAATTATAATCCGCGGACAAAAAATGGAAACGGATTTGTTTTTAAAACTTATGATCCACAAGACCTTCTTGTTGCGATTGTTAGAGCGCTAGAGACTTATAAATATAAAGAAGATTGGCGAAATCTTGCAAAAAAAGGAATGCAAGAATCTTTTTCTTGGGAGGTTCCTGCTAAAAAATATAATATACTTTATAAAAAAGCAATTAATTTAAAAATAGATAAAAAATTTATGTATCAAACCATAGAAGATATTAATAAAAAAATTAAAGAACTGGCAAAAAAAGAATGTTTTAAAATTATAAAACCCGTTAGTTATTTTATTAAAAAGAAAAAAAATTATTATGCTCACAATGTTTTAAAAGGCAACAAAAAAATATTTTTAAAAGCTAGAATTACGGCCAATAAAGGTTATATTTTTGGGATTGAAAAAGGAATGAAAATTTCAAAAATAATGACTGAAAATAAAAAAATATCAAATAAGGTTAACTTCACGGGATTTTTGGGAGGATCTTTAAAAGAAATTCCAGAATGGTATGTTTATAATTATATTGAAGGAAATATTTTAGGAGATTTTTATAATATGCCTAAAAAACATGAAAAAGAAGTATATATCAAAAACTCTGTTAAAAATTTGAGAAATCTGCAAAGCGTATCTAACGAGCTTATAAAAGAAGCAGAAAAAAATGGAGTTATCGAACATATTAAGAAGAGAGGGTATACGGATTATTGTAATACAGTTGAATATTACGAAAAACAAAAAGTTGAAGACGGAAAAATTGATTTTGCCAGTGTTTATAAACTGCTTGAAAAAAATAAGAAAGCATTAGATGAAAATTTTGTTATTGCTCATGGTGATTTTACTCTTGCTAATCAAATTGTTTCAGACAAAGACGGAAAAGTATATCTTTCTGATTGGGACTCAGTTAGGATTGACAATATTGCGGCAGATTTAACTCATCTTTGGGTTCAAACATGGAGATATCCAGCTTGGCGCTCAAAACTTCTGCAAGAATTTTTAGGAAGTATTTCTGCAACAGACAAAAATAAATTTAAAGAAATTTTTAGAATTACAGCCATTGAACAGGCAATGGCGGAAATTAAATGGAATTCAACGGCATGTAAGAAAAAATATAAAAAAGGCGTTATTGACATTTCAATAAAAACTATCAAAACTGCGTTAGAAGGATTTGAATGGCTGATTGAAATCTAGTTTTAATAATTAATAATAAAAAATATGTTTGTAGTAATTTTTACAATTGTGATTATTTTACTTATTTTATTAATTGCAGTTCCTCATATTTTTTCTCGAATTTTAAAATATTTTAAATTTGAAAATGTCACTTTTAAAAAATCTATATTAATATTATCCCTTTCATATGCTACAAGTTTTATTTTTAGCTTAATTTTCAATATTATAAATATTCAAATAATTTATTACATTTTAAATTTATTGTTTGCGTTTATAGTATTTCATTATTTTTTAAATAAATATTATCAAAACAATTTAAAACAAGCTTTAAAAATTTATATTGTTGCTAATATAATATATATTATATTAGCTTTATTAATTATAATGCCAACAAGACAATTTATTTTTGAACCATTTTTTACGGCGGGAGAAAGCATGAATCCAACATTAAATAATGGTGATTATTTGATAATTAATAAAATAAATAAATCATATCAAAGAGGAGATATTATCGTATTTTATAATTCTTTGCATGACGGTTTTCTTACAAAAAGGATTATCGGAGTGCCGACTGAAATAGTTGAGATTAAAAATGGAAAAGTTTTTATAAATGAAATTGAATTAAAAGAAAATTATATTTTTCAAGAGGTTTTTCCAAATAAAATAATTGCTCTTAATGATGATGAATATTTTGTTTTAGGAGATAATCTTTCTAAGAGCGCGGATTCAAGATTTTTTGGAGCGATAAAAAAAGATGATATTAGAGGAGAAGTCGTCTATAATTTTAACGAAGCTAAATAAATAAAATGAAAAAGCTAAAAATCGCGCAAATTGCTCCTCTTTGGGAGACGATTCCTCCCCAAAAATATGGGGGTATTGAAGTTATGATAGAAAAAATTACGAATGAGCTTGTGCAAAGAGGACATAGTGTTACTCTTTTTGCCAGTGGAAATTCAAAGACAAAAGCGGAACTCAAATCAGTTTTTCAAAAATCGCTTTTTGAAATGAACATTGATTGGTATCACAGGTCGCAGAATTTAATAAACGCGGCGAATGCTTTTTCAATGGCAAATAAATTTGATGTAATTCATAATCATGCCGGTGATAATGGACTATTATTTTCTCAAACAACAAAAACACCAGTTGTGACAACGCTTCACAATGTTCTTCCTAATTCAGAACAAAAAAGTTCTGATGAATATATAACAATGAAATATTTTTCTCGCAAAACAAATTTTGTCAGTATAAGCCTTGATCAAAGAATACATACTGATATAAAATTTAAATATTCTGGAACAGTATATAACGGTATAAATTTAAAAGATTTTACTTTTAATCCAAAATCGCAAGATTATCTCGTCTGGCTTGGCAGAATTCACTATGGCAAAGGATTGCGGAATGCGGTCAATGTTGCTAAAATTTCGAAGGAAAAATTAATAATAGCCGGCAATATAACCTGTGAAACCGATGAAAAATATTTTAAAAGCGTGAAACCGATGATTGACGGAAAAAAAATAAAATATATAGGCGAAGTAGATTCAAGAAAAAAAAATGAATTATTAGGCAATGCTAAGGGGCTTTTATTTCCGACAATATGGGAGGAACCATTCGGGCTTGTTATGGCAGAAGCAATGGCATGCGGAACTCCTATTATTGGATTTGATAAAGGATCGGTTTTTGAAGTTGTGAAGGATGGAGTAACTGGGTTTATTGTCAAAAATGACAAAGAAATAATTGAAGCCATAAAAAATATTTATAAAATAGACAGAACAGAATGTAGAAAGCATGTAGAAAGTCATTTTACAGTTGAAAAAATGGTTGATGGATATGAAAAAATCTATGAAAAAATAATTAATAAAAGCAAAATTAAATGAAAAAACTAAGAATTGCGCAAGTGGTTTCACTTCAAGAAAGTGTTCCGCCAAAAGGCAAGAATGGTCTTGAATACGTTGTTCATTATTTAACAGAGGAGCTTGTTAAACGCGGACATAATGTGACACTTTTTGCAACAGAAAATTCAAAGACAAGTGCAAGGTTAATCGATGTTTTGCCATATCCTGCGGCAAAAAAAAGGCTGTTTGGATGGGGATCTACAGACTATTCTATGACAGCACTAACAAAAGCAATTGGTATGGAGAATGAATTTGATATAATTCATACGCATATTGGACGGGTTTCATACTATTTTACAAATTTAATTAAAACTCCAATTGTTGAAACAATACACAGTCCGATTCATAAGATTCCAAAAAAGTATCTGCCTAAAAAAAATATCCAAGATAAATATTTAAAAGAAAGTAGGGCAAGATATAAAAAAATGCATCATGTGTTTGTAAGCAAAAATCAGAAAAAAAATGCTTTTATGCAAAATAGTGGAAGCGTCATCCATAACGGTATAGATTTAGGAGAGTTTAAATTTAAAAAAGATCCTGAGGATTACTATTTATATTTGGGATATATCACACCCGATAAAGGCGCACATTTGGCAGTTAGGTCCGCAAGAAGGGCAAGGGTAAAATTAAAATTGGCAGGTAGTTATAGATATTGTGAAAAATATTTTAAAGAGGAAATCAAGCCATATTTTAAAAAGGGGAAAATTGAATACGTTGGAGTTGTAAATCCAATTCAAAGAAATAAACTTCTTGGAGGCGCAAGAGCAATTTTGGTTCCTGTAGAATGGGAAGAACCCTTTGGCCTTATTATGACAGAAGCAATGGCTTGCGGAACTCCTGTTATTGGATTTAATCGTGCTGCTGTTTCTGAAATTGTGAAAAACGAAATAACTGGATTTATTGTTGAGAATTATATGGGAATGGCAAGGGCGATTAAAAAAATAGACAAAATAAACAGGAATGAATGCAGAAAGCATGTGGAAAATCATTTTTCTGTTGAAAAAATGGTAGATGGTTATGAAAAGGTTTATGAAAAGGCAATTAGAAATTTTAAGAAACAACAAATATATGACACAAAACATTGAAAAAAAAGAAAATAAAAAATCAAAGCATATATTATTTTTTGCATCAAAAATAATGGTTGTTATAACAATCATAGTAGGGATTGTTGGAATATTAACTACTCCAGATTATACAAATAATTATTTTGCAGAAGAAAATGTTTTATTTTCTATTTTAGAATGGACATTAAGCTTTATTATTTCTTTGCAGATGATTTTTCTTTCTATTGGATTTTTGGAGTATGCTATCGCTTGGAAAAATAATAATAGTGTGAACAAAAAAGAAGCTAAAGGAATTATGTTTTTTATGTTAATTAGCATTGTTATAATCATAATTGCTTATTCATTTATGAATTCTATTCATGTATATATTTAATTTTAAAATTAAAATATTAAAATAATATTTATAAAATAAACGACCATGTCTAAAATATATTTTTTATTTGGGATTCATAATCACCAGCCGGTTGGAAATGATCCGTTTGTTTTTAATAAGGCTTTTGAGGATTGTTATGGTCCATTTTTGGAAGTTTTGAAACAATTTCCAGAAATTAAATGCAATATCCACACGAGTGGGCCGCTTTATGACTGGATATTGAAAAATAAACCGCAATATATAAAAGATTTGAAAGAAATGTCGAATAAGGGGCAGATAGAGATTGCGGGAGGAGCGTATTATGAACCCGTTCTTCCCATAATTTCCGATAAAGATAAGCTGGCTCAAATTCACTTGATGAACGATCTTATAAAAAAAGAATTTGGAAAAGTTCCTTCCGGAATGTGGCTTGCGGAGCGGATTTGGGAGCCGCAATTGGCGAGTATTATTAATAAGGCTGGTTTGAAATATACTTTTTTGGATGATGTTCATTTTCGCTCGGCTGGCATTTGTGATAAAGAATTAACCGGATATTATACGACGGAAAACAACGCGAGATCGATCGCTGTTTTTCCGATCAATAAAACTCTTCGCTTTAAGATCCCTTTTTCTAAGGTTGAAGAGTCCGTAGCATTGATAAAAAGTTTTTCCCAGAAAAAAGATATTTTGGTCACTCTTTTTGACGATGGGGAAAAATTCGGCTCGTGGCCATTGACCCACGACTGGATCTATAATAAGGGGTGGCTGAAGAAATTTTTCAGTTTGCTTTTGAAAAATCACAAAACCATTGAAACTATTACAGCTTCGGAGGCAATGGAAAAATTCAAGCCGAAAGGCCTTGTTTATTTGCCTACTTCCTCATATCCGGAAATGGACGAATGGACAATGGAACCGAAAGAATTTTTATATTACAAAGAGCTTAAAGATCGTCTGAAAAATTTTTCTGATTATAAAAAATTAAGAAACTATCTAAGAGCTGGATTTTTTAGGAATTTTTTTGTTAAATATCCTCGCGCAAATTATATGCACAAGAAAATGCTTTATTTGAGCGAAAATATACATAAAAAGGCATCTATAAAAAAAGACAAAGAAATTTTTCAAGACCTCTACAGAGCTCAATGTAATTGCGGATATTGGCATGGACTTTTTGGCGGATTTTATTATGGAAATATCAGGTCTGCAATTTATGAAAATTTGATTAAAGCAGAAAAAAAATTGGATGAAAAGTTTGAAAAAAATAATTTAGTGGCGCAGAAAGCTGATTTTGATTTTGATGGACTGTCTGAAATGGTTATTAAAAACAAACATTTGATCACATCGTTTTCAGATTATGGAGGAACGCTTTTGGAGCTGAGCTATAAAGACAAGAATTTTAATTTGCAAAACACAATCACACGAAAAGAAGAATCATATCACAACAAGATAAAAGATAAAAAGACAAAGACAAGAAAAGGAAAGATAATAAAAAAACAAGAAATCATCTATGACCGATATGAACGATTGAGCTTGGTCGATCATCTCTTAGATAAAAAAATTACATTAGACAATTTTAATAAACAGCAAAAATTTAAAACTCTTTCTGGTGAGATTTATAAATCTGATGTTGAGAAAAATGAAAAATTAGTTTTATTAAATTATAAATATGATAAAAAAGATTTGGAATTCACGAAAAAAGTTAAGATAGGATTAAATACTGGATTAAATGTAGCATATAATTTCCAAAATGATGAAATTCTTAAAAAATATAATTTTGCTACAGAGTTTAATTTATTTTTTGAATCACTGCGATATGTTAAATTTCATACAGAAAAAGGGGAAACAGATTTAAAAAGAAAAAGAAAGTTCATAAAAATAAAAAGCTTGAAAATCGCTGATTATTTTAAGAAAATTTATTTGAAGTTTAGTTTTAACGAGGCGGATGTGTTTATCATGCCGGTTTATTCATTTGCTAATTCACAAGACGGAGTTGAAAAAGTTTTTCAAGAAGCATCGATCTTGTTTATTAAAAAAGACAAGGGAAAAGTGTTTGATTTGGGGTTGAAGATTAGCAAAAAAGAGAATTTACTATGACGAAAAAATTATTACAAAAAACAAAAAAACCAAAAACCGCAATGACTGTTTCAGCATGTGATTGTTTTTGACATTAAAGGAAATGGAATTTATGGACCACTGAAAAAAGAAAATATGTATCCCACTGCTTCACTTTCTGGGGCAGGAGTAATAAATGGTCGTATTGTAAAGTGTATTTCGCCGGAATAGTTGGTTAAATTTCATATCGGTTACAAATTTCGCGATAGTGATTTTCAAGACGTCTTGGCTTTATGCGAGCGATTTAATATAGATTGTCCAAAAGAATATGTGAATGGCAAAAGAAATTAAGCCTAGATTTTCGCCGGAGTTTATGCTGAATTTAGTTCAGTGCGAGAATGACAGATTAAAATTTAATGTTATAATATAAACATAGATTTAAAAATACTTATTATGAGAATCAATAAAAATTTATGGATTTCTGGAGGATATTACATAGATTTTGACGCTTATGAACAATTTCGCATTATCGGACCGAAT
The DNA here is from genome assembly GCA_030638895.1 of Candidatus Moraniibacteriota bacterium. Lineage (GTDB taxonomy): Bacteria > Patescibacteriota > Minisyncoccia > JAHIHE01 > JAGLIN01 > DAOWDS01. The sequence goes on from DAOWDS010000029.1 coordinate 21,932, forward strand.
AACCATCTTTATTGCGGGCTGATTGATATTCCAAGACATAAAATTACAATTAATGCAATAAAAGACAAGGATAATGTTTTGTATGTCAAAGGGCATTTTAACAGTCAAAAGGTAAATTTATATTATCCGGCAATGGACGACATGAGAACTGTCAGGGAAGAAATTGGCTCGGAAACTTTTTTACAAATTAGAGAAAATGTTTATGATCGGCTTGTCCCGCATTTTACAAGAAAATCAAAAAAAGACGGGAAAAATATTTTGAAATTTAAAAGAATGTACGGGAAAAAATATTATCAGACGATCTTTGAGTTTGATAACGATATTGAAATAAAAAAAATAAAAAAACCTTTTGCAGGTTTTGAATTAAGAGCTAAAGCAAAAAAAATATCTTTTACTATAAAAGCGAGCACCAATGATATAAACTATAATAAGATAAAAAAGGTTAGCTTAATTGATAAGAAAGATTTTAATTTTCAAATTTTTGGAGATAAAAAAGATTTAATTGAAAAAATATGGTCTCAGACGGAGATTGAAATAAAACATTTGCTTGAATGGGAAAAAACTTCCGGTGATCGTTTTGGAACTATCTTTCCAAGAGACTGGATGGAGGCGGCGGATATAGGACATCATGATCTAATTTCCGAAGTCAAAAGCTATATGTATGAAGAGTCGTTAAAAAATGTAAATTCACGAGGGGAGGGATGGCATGAAGATGTAGTTGGGGAATTTAAATATGAGTATGAGATATCGGGGAAAGATATTTTAGACAGACATATGATTGATATTGAACCTCATTATTTAATGAATATTGAATATCTTTCTCAGGATTTTTGGCTCAAAAAAGAAAATAGAAAAAAAATGCATTTGGTGGCAAGGTATATTTTGCGACAGGCGAAAGCGAGGGGACATATTACATTCAAAAAAAACAATGATACGGGAAATTGGAGAGACAGCGGAGATGCTTTCAGAAAAGTTAGCGAAGTTATTGCGCCGTTTGATGTTAATGCTGTTTTTTATCCGAAAGCGCTTCAGTCTATAAAAGATAATTACAGAAAACTAGGATTTAAAGATGATGAAATTTTAGGAATAAATAAAATATATCGCAAGTGGAAGAGCAAAAGAGATGAATATAAATTTAAAAACGAGGATGGGACAATGGCATATGCTCTCGCGCTTTATGGGATCACGGGAAAAGATGGAAAATTTGAGTATAAAAAAATGGCGTTGAATCATATTGATGAATCATATTTCTATACATATTGTGTTGGAGATAAAGAAGAGTTGAAAAGTTTTTGCGAGCGTCTTTTAAATCCGGATTATTTTTATACAAAATCAGGTCCGATTCTTGTCGCAAAAAAGAGTAAATATTTTTATTCGCCGCAAGAATATCACGGTTTGGTTATTTGGATCAAGCAAACCGCATTTGTTGTTTTGGGGCTTAGCAAGCATTTAAAACTTTCCATAATTGAAGGATGGCCTATTAGCACACAGCGGATAATTAAAGATACAATTTTGAAAATTACCGAGAATACATTAAATGCGGTAGAGCAAATGAGATCTATTCCTGAAGTTTATACTGATATTAATGGAAAACCGGTTCCATATTACGATTTGACTGGAAATAAAAACAAAGGAAGCGAAGTTCAGCTGTGGTCCGCGGTTGGAATTAGAAGAATTATAAGGAAATATTATGAATTATTAACTGATAAAATTTATGATATTTAGTTATAAAGATTTACATGTTTAATATTTTAGAGGGGTCCAGCCCCTCCGCGCCAGCCTTTTATTTAAAGTATTCTTTGGCGCATAATGATGACTGTAATATATAATTAAAATACATAGGGACTAGACCTCTAAACGCATAACAATTAAGTATCTATATCACTATGAAAAAATTAAAAAGAGCTCTTGCATTTGACATAGGCGGGACGAAAATTGCCAGCGGGATTATTGAATTTGAGAAAAATAGTTATAAAATTTTTGATTACCAAAAAATAAAAACTCCAAAAAAGAAAAAAGAGGTAATTCAAAAATTAATAGAGCTAATAATTTATTATAAAAAAGACAATGATTTTGAAAAAATTGGAATTGCTACATTAGGAAGAGTTGATAATAAAAATGGAATTGTTATACGAGCAGGCAATTTAAAGGGCTGGGAAAATATAAAATTAAAAAAAATAATTAAAAAAATAACCAACGAAGAAGTAAAAATTGATAATGATGTAAAATGTTTTGCTTTGGCTGAAAATGTTTTTGGGAGAGTGAAAAATTATCACAACATTGCCTATCTTGCAATTGGAACAGGAATTGGAGGAGCAATTGAATTTGACAATAAATTGTATCGCGGGGAAAATAATATTGCTGGAGAATTTGGGCACATGATTGTTGATTTTAATGGAAAAAAATGTGCTTGTGGAAATAAGGGTTGTTGGCAGCAATATGTATCAGGAAAAGCTATCGAAAAATTATATTTTGAACTTTATAGAGAAAAAAAAATGGCAAAAGAAATCGCGATTGATTCGACTAGGGGTGCTAAAAAAGATAAGAAAATCATAAAAGAAGCTAGCAAATTTCTTGCAGTAGGCTTAGTAAATATTATTAATACCATAAATCCGGAAGCTATAGTTATTGGAGGAAGCGTTGTAAGGCAGGGTGAAATTTTGAAGTTAGCAAAAAAAAAGGCATTAAAAACAGTTTTAATACCAGGGAGAAAAACAAAAATATTAAAATCTAGACTAGGGAATGAAGCCACTTTAGTCGGCGCGGGGTTGTTGTGATTTATTAATTATGGAAACATATGAAAATAGAAGAGTATTATAATACTAATCAAAAATCCAATAATGAGGATATGCGACGTGAATTGACAAAGAGCGAAAAATATAGAAAAAGAACAATGGAATTAAGGCGTGATCATGCAAAAACCATAGACAAGCTAATACAAATTGCTCAAGACGCAGGATTTGAAAAATTGTATATTAAACCTTTTTATTGTTCTGGAAATATAGAAGTTGATTCTGAAATTAGCAGGCAAGCTGTTTTATTTTCTGAAGATGGTTTAGAAAATCATGAGATACTTGCTAAAATTGATAACAAATTTGCTTTAAATGGTGCAAGATTAATGATGTTGCATGAAAAACAACATTTTGAAGGACCTGCTGATAAAATGTTTAACGATTATATAGAAGAAGCAATTGAGTCTCAGACTAATTTACAAATGATTAATAAAAATAGTAAAGATTTTCAAGATTTAATTAGCGCGATAGCTATGGATTCGGTATATACTGATATTATTTATAATGGAATGGAATGTTTAAAAGGAGGTGAACAATATGTTTTTTATGAAAAAAATTATAATTTTTTAAATTCTAATATTATAGACAAGATACTAAAAAAAGAAAGTGAAATTAGAAAAGCATTATTGAGAAAGTATAATAAGTTTTTAGAAAATCAAAAAAAATAAGTTAAATAAGTTTTTCATATCACAAAGAAAAATTTTATATAAATATAAAATAATCCGCTTTAGCGGATTATTTTTATTAAGCTATTGTAAAAATATTATTAGATTTTAATTAATAATTTATTTTTAACACTATGATACTATGTAGTATCATAGTGCGGAATAAGTTTCTTTATTAGCTTTTAAAAACTATGGGACCAATAAACGTGTTTTTTATAATCATCATGCAAAGCATAAATGCTCTTAATAACTTTAATATCCAAGCATTCGCAAAAATATCCCATAGATTTGAGGCATCTTTTTGCGCACTCTTTTTCTTGATCATGTCGAAGGCATTTTCCGTTTTTATCAAATTTAAGCATATTTTTAAATCCTCCAGAAGCAAGTAAGACAGCTTTTTTATCTTTGAGCTTTTTTGAAAAATAAAAAGGCAAACATCGGTCCATAAAATTTTTCATCAATCCTGAAACATTGTGGAAATAGGTTGGGCTGGCAAAGACAATAATGTCCGCATTCTCTAGTTTTTTGCATATTTTTTGCATATCATCTTTGATTTTGCATTCAAAAGTTGTATGGCAATTCCTACAGTCATTACAGGGTTTTATGTCTTTATCTTTTAATAAAATAATTTCATAATCAAAACCCGTTTTTTTAAAAACGGTTTTTGTCATATTATATGTATTTTTTATTCGCGGACTGCCGACTATGCCTATTGCTTTCATGGTGAGGATTTAAATTATGTTAACTGCGTTGGCTCCAGCCTCCTGACTGGAGCCTCTTGTTAAGTCTCATTGTAATTTATATAAAGTTCCAGTCAGGAGACACGGGACCAACATATTAAACAATCCTATCAACAACAATCACAGAATTATCATTCAGCAAATAATTTCTTGCGGATAAATATAGCCAATCCTCTAGTCTTATAACATAGCCTTTTTAACTGGATTATTATGGATATAGTTAAGCTTTTGTAAAAAGAATTTCTCTGATTCTATTGTTTCTGGATAGTTTTCTCTTTGCCAGATTTGAAAGGAAGTATTTTTCTTTTTAGAATAAAAGCTTTTTGTTAAAGCTGAGATATATTTTCGATTATCTTTTTCTAACAACTTTTTTGTTTGAGAAGTGGTAAACTTTTTAAATGACGCAATTATATCTTCTAAAAAATAGTTTTTTTAGCTGATACCAGACAATGAACACGATTAGTCATAATTACAAATCCATACAAAAGCAATCCCTGGTTTTTCTGGCAGTATTTAAAAGTGTTTAGTATTAAATCAAAATATTCAGATTTTGTAAAAATATCAATCCATTCTATTGTCGTAAAAGTTAGAAAATGGATTTTGTTTTTGTTTTCTTTGTTTATTTTTGGTGTTGGCACAGATATGATTTATGTTTTTCACAAGTGGCTCTAGTCAGGAGACTTGAGCCAACGAAGTTTAGCAATGCAACAATTCATCAATTTATTTTTATCTTTATAAACCTTCTCTTTCCAACCTGCGCGATCATCCTGTTTTTTACTTCAATAATTTTTTCAAATTCTTTTTGCACAATATCGTCAATTTTTACTCCGCCTTGTTTAATTAAGCGACGAGCATCTGATTTTGAAGATACTATTTTTAGCTCAACTAGCAAGTCTGCCATTTTCCATTTTCCATTTTCCATTTTCCATTCCATTATGTCTGTTGGTTTTTGTTTATCTCTAAAAATCTTGTTGAATTCTTCTTCCGCTTTTTCTGCGGATTTTTTGTTGTGATAAATTGTAATTATTTCTTTGGCAAGTTTTACTTTCAAGTCACGTGGGTTTTTTAATGTGCCTTTGAGGTCTTTTTCAATTGAATCAAATTCTTTTTTAGAAATGTCAGTGAGGAGTTTGAAATAATAGAAAATCATATCATCAGAAATGGACATAATTTTTCCAAACATTGAGTTTGGATTTTCCGTAATGCCAATATAATTATCAAGACTTTTACTCATTTTTTCTTTCCCATCAAGCCCGACAAGCAAGGGGCAGGTGAGAATATTTTGCTGAGGTTTTTCCATCTTCTTTTGCAATCCTCTTCCTGCAAGCATATTGAATTTTTGGTCAGTTCCTCCAATTTCAACATCAGCCCCAATCATAATTGAGTCATAAGCTTGCATAATTGGATACATAATTTCATTCACGCCAATATCAATTCCGCTTTTAAGTCTTTTTGAAAAATCATCTCTTTCTAAAATTCTGGCCACGGTAAATTTACCAGTGAGCGTTAAAATATCTTCAAAGCTTAGCTTTGAGAACCATTCACTGTTATATCGGATTTCTGTTTTTTTGATATCAAGAATTTTTCCAACTTGCTTGAAATAACTTTTGGCGTTCTCTTTCACCTTTTCAGCAGAAAGCGCGGGACGAGCTTTTGATTTTCCAGATGGGTCTCCGATCATACCAGTATAATCGCCGATTATAAAAACAACCTGATGCCCTAAATCCTGAAATTTTTTTAGTTTTCTTAAAACTATGGAATGCCCCAAATGCAAATCCGGCCGCGACGGATCACAACCAAGTTTTATTCTTAATTTTTTCCCGGAGTTTAATTTTTTTTCTAAATCTTCTTTAACAATAGCTTCTTCAGTATTGTGATCAAAAATGGCATTGATTTTATTCATAATATTGATTTTTAGCTAAGTTAAATTGATGCTAATAATTTCAATCTACCATAATTAACCAGCTTTCACAAGAAAAAATAACTAGCTTGTCCTTTTCAAATATCCAAATTATGTCTATAATATATCAGTATAAAGTAGTTAGTAAGCATTAAGCAAAATTAGAACATAGCTTGATATTAAACACTATGGCAGTGTTATACTAAACTTTCCTGTCATTCTGAACTTGTTTCAGAATCTATTGTATACTACGTTTATCTTTAAAATAGACAAATATAATTTTGATTGGACGAAAATCCTGAAATAAATTCAGGATGACAATGTTATTTCGTAATTTAAGGTAATATACTAAATACTAAACACCAACTAATGCCAATAAGAAAGAAATATAGAGTGAAAAGTTCAAGCGTTAGAAAAAAAGAAGTCGCTAGAAAAAGGCGGACAGGCTTTAGGTTGCCAAGATTTACTAAAATAAGGCCAAAAAAGAGATTAATTAAGAAAAGCGCGACTCCGTCTTTGCTTAGAAAGTTGTATAACTGCATAAAATCAAAAAAGAAAAAAAGTGGATTAAAAAAAACCTATAAAGCGGTTTTAAGACTGGCAATTTTATTTTCAGTTGTTGGGATAATTGGATTGATCGGAGTTTTTATCTATTTTTCAAAAGACATACCAAATCCGGACAAAATTGTTGATCGTAGCGTCGCGGAGTCTACAAAAATTTACGATCGCACTGGAGAACATCTTTTATATGAGATACATGGCGAAGAGAAAAGGACAATTGTCGGGCTTGATCAGGTTTCAAAAAATCTTATAAACGCAACGATTGCCACTGAAGACCAGGATTTTTACAAGCATCATGGCGTTGATTTTCGCGGAATAGCAAGAGCAATATATAAGGACATAAGAAGCGGAGAAAAGCTTCAAGGGGGGTCAACAATAACCCAGCAATTGATAAAAAATTCAATTTTAACTTCAGAAAGGACTTTTACAAGAAAAATAAAGGAAATAATTTTGGCGATTGAAACTGAACAAAAATTTAGCAAAGATGAAATTCTTGAAATGTATCTAAATCAAATTCCTTATGGATCTAACGCATATGGCATTGAAGCCGCTTCGCAGACCTTTTTTGAAAAATCTGCTAAAGATCTTGACGTTTCAGAAGCGGCTTTGCTTGCTGGCCTTCCCAAAGCTACGACTTATTATTCTCCGTATGGCGCGCATCCAGAAGCGCTGAAATCACGCTATAAAAACATCATTAACCAAATGAAGAATGAGGGATATATAAGCGAAGAGGAAGCTAAACAAGCAGAAGAAGTTGAAATATTAAAAAAGATAAAACCATTTAGGGAAGATATAAAAGCGCCTCATTTCGTGATGTATGTTCGCCAGCAGCTTGCTGATGAATTTGGAGAAGAAAAGATTGAAAAAGGAGGGCTTAAAGTTTATACCACGCTTGATTATGATATGCAATTGATTGCCGAAAATGTTGTCAAAAAGGGGGCTGAGAAAAATTCTCAAAATTATAACGCGCGCAATGCAGCTTTAGTTGCTATTAATCCAAAGTCAGGACAAATTTTGTCTATGGTCGGAAGCAAAGATTATTTTAATATGGAAGAAGATGGGAATGTGAATGTTGCAACTTCTAATCGTCAGCCAGGATCGTCTTTTAAGCCTTTTGTTTATGCTACGGCTTTTGGCAAAGAATACACTCCGGACACTATTCTTTTTGACGTTCAAACTAATTTTGGAAAAGACGGAAGCGGAAAAGACTATGTTCCACAAAATTATAATTTTAGTTTTTCAGGACCAGTAACTATGAGATCTGCTCTAGCGCGGTCTTTAAATATTCCCGCTGTAAAAACATTATATTTAACTGGAATTAATGATAGTATTCAAACAGCTCATAATTTGGGGATTTCCACTCTTAATAATCCGGAAAATTATGGATTATCACTGGTGCTTGGAACTGGAGAAGTAAAATTATTAGATATAGTTTCAGCTTATGGAGTTTTTGCAAATGACGGAAAAAGAAATTTTGCTGTTTCTGTTTTAAAAATAGAAGATGCAAATGGAAATATTTTAAAAGAATTTGAAGCAAATGAAAAACAAGTATTAGATATGGAAGTTGCGAGAAATATAAACAGTATATTATCTGATAATATTGCCAGAGCTCCGACGTTTGGGTCAGAAAGCAAATTATATCTTGACGAAAGGCCCGTGGCAGCCAAGACTGGGACAACAAGTGATTATAAGGACGGATGGACCGTAGGATATACTCCGAGTTTAGTGGCGGGAGTTTGGGCTGGGAACAATAAAGGCGAAAAAATGAAAAAAGGAGGAGGAATAACGGTAGCCGCTCCTATTTGGAATGATTTTATGTATAAGGTTTTAGCGCTTGATTCAATTGAAAATTTTTCTGCTCCCGATAAAATTAAAACTGGAAAAACTGTTTTAGATGGAAATTATAAAAATGAAGTAATTGTTAAAATTGACAAGGCTTGCGGAGATAAGCTTGCCAGCGAGCTTACGCCAGAAAATCAAATAGAAAAGAAAACCTATATAGAAGTTCATAATATATTAAATTATGTCAAAAAGGACGATCCGCGCGGTGATTATCCTGAAAATCCAAGCAAAGATCCAAATTTTTCAAATTGGGAAGATGCTATTTTGAAATGGGCAGCGGAAAATGCTGAAGAAGTGAATGTTAATCTTCCTATGGAAGTTTGTTCAGTAAGAGAAGACGATAAAATGCCAATTTTAAAAATCTCGTCTCCTCAAAACAACCAGATAATAAAGGCAGGCAAACTAGCCATAAAAGCAGAAGCTTCTACTGTTTTTGGCTTAAAACAGTTGGATTTTTATTTTGATGATGTTTTAATAGGGGTCGGAAAAACTTCTCCTTATGAGGTTTCTTATAAATTGCCAGCTGGAACTAAAGATGGCATACACACTGTTATAATCAGAGCTTATGATAAAATAGACAATTCAGTTCAAAAAAACATATCAGTGATTGTAAGCAATAACAATATATCTTTATATTTAAAGCCCATACTAGACATCGATTTTCCATTTATTATGAATGTTGCAACTTCAGGATTAGACGTAGAAAAAGTTTATTTTTATTATCAACTAGACAGCATATATGATGCTGATATGAATTTAATCAAAAAGCCTGGCTCAAAACAAGAAATAGGATCAGCCAAATTTTCCATTCCAGGCGAAAGCAATCTATATCAGATATTATGGGAAGAAGATAAACAATATTTTATTTCTGGAAAGTATAAGATTTTTGCTGTAATGGAAGATAAAAACGGAAAAACATACGAAAGCAACAAGAGATTTGTGGAAGTTAAATAGATATTGAAAATTAGGATATTGTTCTACGGCGCTTTAGCGCACGGTTTGCGAGGTTTTAACCTCGCGAGATTGATATTATTCGTGAGGTTAAAACCTCACCGACCCTCAGCTAAAGCTGGGTAGAATATTCACTTACTTATTTTTTAAATAAACTAAACAAAAAACATGGCACGAATTTTAGTTTTTGGGGATAGTATAACTTATGGGGCCTGGGATGCGATAAGGGGGGGGTGGGCAAATAGATTGAAAAGTTTTTGTATGGAAAGAGAATTAGAAAATCCAGAATTTGATTATCCTGTTTATAATCTTGGAATTTCCGGAGATAATTCAAGAGAGATGGTAAAAAGATTTGAATTTGAAGCAAGTCAGAGGCTAGAAGAAGATGAACCAATAATTATATTTGCGATTGGTATAAATGATTCTCAATTTGTTAAAAGCGAGGATGACTTTAGAGTTCCTAAAAATGAATTCAGAAAAAATATAGAGCAACTAATAAAGTTTTCTAGAAAATTTTCTTCAAAAATAGTTTTTATTGGACTTACTGCTGTTGATGAGTTAAAAGTAAATCCTAATCCATGGGATAATAATAAGTCATATAAGAATGAATATATAGAAAAATATGATTTTATTATAAAATCTATCTGCAAAGAGAAAAAAATACATTTTATAAATATATATGAAGAATTTAATAAACTGGATTATAAAAAATTATTAGAAGACGGATTGCATCCGAATTTAGAGGGGCATCAGAAAATGTTTGAGATTGTGATAGATTTTTTGATGGAGAGGGGAATTGTAAAATAAATTGTTTAATGCGGGAACTGTTTTGTAAACAGTTTCCAATGTTTCCCAAGCAAATAATATTTATCAAACATTCTATCCACAATAAAAACGCAAAACGGTAAGATAAAAATTACTGAAACTTAAAAACAAAAAGAACTGTTTACAAAACAGTTCCCACGGAGATATGGTGGTATTACTTTAAATTCTGAGTTTTAAATAAAACAAATGTATTAATCCATAAAAACAAAAATATGACAAAGAAAATTTTTACAAAAATGCATGATTATTTTCTTCGGAATAAGAAAAGATCAATTGCCATTGTTTTATTCTTGTTTATCCTATTGGTTAGCGGGATACTTTTTTTAACAAAAGACAGAAGGTCGGATTTTTTAAATCCGCGTTCTGAATACGCGCAGGTCTATTCTATTGTAAACGACAAAATCTCTCAAAGCGCGAATATTGCCATTAATCTTCCCGCGAATATGAAAATTAGCAAGGCGGAGGCTCAGAATAGCATTAAATTTTCACCGGAAATAAAAGGAATATGGATAGAAACAGCAGAAAAGGAAAAAATTATCTTCAAACCGGAAGAAAAACTGAAACTTAACAGATATTATTCAGTTATTTTGGAAATCGCGGATAGCTCTATCGGCGGAGATTTTCTCATTGTTGATGATCCGAAAGTTTTGACTGTTTTCCCGAAAGCTAATTCCGAAGCAAGCGAGGATTCAGAAATTACGGTAATGTTTAATAGGCCGATGGTGCCGATAACAACACTGGATGTTTTGGCGGATTTTGACATTCCCATAGAGATTAGTCCTGCGACGGCAGGCAAATTTAAATGGATTGGAACAAGAACTGTTCAGTTTGTTGCAGATGAAAGGCTGGCGCGCTCTTCAAACTACACGGTTAAAATAAAATCCGATTTTGTTTCTATGGACGGATTAAAGATAGGCGATTTTGAGCACAAATTTCAAACAAGAGCTTTGCGATATCTTTCTACTGACAATAGCGTTGTTATTTACAATAGTCCAATTAGAGTAGCATTTAATCAGCCAGTTGATCTGAAAAAAACAATTAATGAAATTACGCTTAAAAATGTTACCGATAATAATAAACAAATTGATTTTATCGCCGAATATGGAACTAAAAGTATTTATAATAAAGAAAATAAAAAATATGAAAATATAACCGACGAAGCTGTAATTTTAATTTATAATAAAAAAGATAGGCATGGCAGAGGAAAGCTGTGGGATTTTAACAGTAGCTATTATTTTAATATTGAGAAGATTTATCCGCAAGAAGGAGATATTATTCTTGAAGAAGCGCGACAGTTGACAATTGCTGTTTCCGGAGAAATTAAGCAAGTCAGCGCTTCTTCGGAAAGGACAAGTTTTTCTTCTTCTGATTTCTTTGATCCGCAGGGAAAACTATGGATTGAATTTTATGAAGATATTGATTTGGCAAAAAGCGGGATAAGCGCTGACAAAATGACAGAAATCGGCTACGGGGAAAAGTGCAAAGATGAAAACGAGAATTTAAAATTCTCAGGGAGCGTAGAATGTGAAAAAGGGGACGATCAAAAGAGAATTTACCTGACATTTAATTATGGCAAGATCAATAATTTAGATGCTTTAAAATTAAACATTAACGCAATCGTAAGCAGCAAAGGGTTTAAACTTAACGTTAAGCCGATTATAAAAGATATTAAAATAATTCCTAAATTAAAAATATTAAAAACTATTCCCGAATACAACGAGAGCAATGCCAGTTTAAGTGAATTTATAATTTGTTCTAATAGTCCGTTGACAGTTCCAGCAAAAGAGGATATCAGCGATTATATTAAAGCTAATCCGGGTTTTGAGTTTAAATATTGGAACAGACCGATAAAAATTACTGAAAATAATGTAAAATATCGCAAATGCCGTGTTAGCGAGTTTGAAACTAAAATTTCTTATGGATTAATGCCAGAGAATGACTACAGCATAGAAGTTAAAGCCATAGATGATTTTGGAGAAAAGGAAACAATAAATAAAATATTTAAAACAGGAAAGATGCCAGAGCGCTATCTTAATTTTCATAATTTTCAAAGGCAATACAGCATTACAACTCCAGACAAAACCAAGCTAACTTACGCTGTTGAAAATATGGATTACGTTAATTTACATATCTGTAAATTAAAGCCGCAAGATATGCTTTATTATCTAGAGAACAAGCCGTCTTATACAAGCTCTGCTTATTCAATCGGAAATTGCGAAAAAGTTATCAGCAAGAAAATAGAATTGCAAAAAAAATATTGGGTCAAAAATTATTTTACGGTTGACCTTGAAGATCATCTGAAAGATCCTCTGGGGCATTACATCCTGACTTTTTCGCATCCTGATTATAAAACAAGATCAAGATATGACAAAGATAAAAAACAGGTATATGAAAGAACTTATTTAACCGTGACAAATCTTGGCATTGTGGAAAAAAGAGTTGAGATAAGAAATAGCGGAACTAATCAAGAGATTAATTTAAACAGTGAACAGCAAGCTAAATTAAAGAATATTTATTGGGTAACTAATTTGAAAAGCGCGAATCCGATTGAAGGAGCGGAAGTTCAGCTTTTTGAAGGTGTTAAAGAAAAATCTTCAGTCAAGATGAAAAAATTGTCTTCATATGTTACGAATAGATCGGGTATTGTTGAGACGGCGGTCGCTAATAATTTGCATGGAGTTGTTGTTACGAACGGAAGCGACAGCGCTTTAATTTCTCGCTACGACAATAAGCTTGGCCATGGAAACATCGCCAGAACCGCCCAAAAAATATATTCATATACGGATCGGCCGATTTATAAGCCTGGACAAGAGGTTTATATAAAAGGGCTTTACAGAATAGGATATGACGGCGACTATGAAATTTTTAGGGAGAAAAACATTCCGTTGAAAATCTATAATAGCAAGAATGAAGAAATATTAAATCAAGAATTGGAAGTAAATGACTTCGGCACCTTCAACACAAAATTGATTTTAGATACAAAAGCTCCATTGGGCCGGTACAGGATTGATGTCAAAGGCGTGAACACCTATTTTGAGGTTGAGGAATATGTTCCGGCCTCGTTTAAAGTTGAAGCGCAGATAGATAAAGAAGAATATATTTCGGGCGATGTTTTTAATATGGAAATTGACGCCAGTTATTATTTTGGAGCGTCTGTTGAGGGTGGAGAGGTTGAATATAGCATTGGAAGCCAAAATTATTATTTTGACAAATATAAGGATGAATATTTCAATTTTGGATCGTCGTGGTATTATTGTTACGATTGCAGTTATGGGGATAAATTTATTTTGAGAAATAAAACCGAATTAGACAGTTCCGGCAAGGCTAAAATATCGCACCAGCTTGATCTGAATAAATTATTTGAAGACCAAGAAGATATAAAAAGCAAAATATTTGTTGTTTATCTGACTGTTAAAAATTCCAACGGTCAGGCTGTTTCCGCGCAGAGATCGTTTATTGTCCATAGGGGAGAATATTATCTTGGGCTGAAAACTGATAAATACTTTTTGAGTAAAAATGAATCTTTCAAAACCAAAGTAAAATCAATTAATACTGAAGGAAAAGAAATTTCCGTTCAAAACATTAAACTGCAAATTAATAAGATAAAATGGGTTCAGAATAAAAGGAAAGAGGTTGACGGCGGATATTATTATAAATGGGAAAAGGAACTGGAATTGATTCAAGAAAAAACAGTCAGTACCAACCAAAACGGTGATTGGAGCGGAAACTTTTCTTTAGACAGAGAAGGGGAATATGAATTAAAGGCGGTAAGCAGAGATAATAGAGGAAATGTGATCACAAACAGATATAATATTTATGTTTATGGAGGTGCTCAAGTTGACATTAGAAGAACAAACGACACGGAACTGGAAATAGTTGTTGATAAAAGCAATTTAAAGGTAGGCGATGAGGCGAAGATCATTATTAAATCTCCTTATAAAAAGGCTAAAGCGCTGATTAGTGTTGAAAGAGGAAAAGTTTTTAAATATGAAATCGTTGATATTGATCAAAATCTTTACGATTATAAATTTAAGGTATTATCAAATTATACTCCTAACTTTTATGTCTCGGTAATTCTGCTTTCCGCGGATTCAGATCCTGATGTTAAATTCGGGCAAGTTGGATTTAAAGTTGACACAGAGAGGAGGGAATTGGATATTTCTGTCCAGTCTGATAAAAAAACATATTTGCCGGGAGAAGAAGTAGTATTGAATTTTAATTCAAAAGATTACGCGGGCAATCCCGTGGAAACGGAATTTTCAGTGGCGGTTGCCGATTTGAGCGTTCTGGCGTTGAAAGGAAACCCAAAGAAAAATCCGCTCGTGTTTTTTTACGGCGGATTTCCTTTGACAATCTCAACTTCCAGCAATTTGGAAAATATTCTTTACGAAGTTGATATTGCCAGTGAAACTAAGGGCGGCGGCGGAGCGGAGTCAGAGGACCTGGCAAAGAAGAAGAGAGGAATTTTCAAAGATACCGCTTTATGGCAAGCGGTCGTTAGAACGGACCAGAACGGACAAGCGGAAATAAAATTTACTTTGCCAGATAATTTAACCACTTGGCAAATTGAGTCAATCGGAATCAGCAAGGATACAAAATTAGGCGTTGATTATCAGGAATTTATCGCGCGCAAGAATGTAATGCTTGTTCCGCTAAAGCCGCGTTTCATAGTTCCCGGAGATGAATTTTATCTGGGCGCGAAAATTTTCAATCAGACCGATAAAATGCAAAATTTGAAAGTTGAATTTTCCAGCGGGACATTATCCTTGAGAAATGATCAAAGCAAAAAAAGCGTTCAAATAGAAGCAAATGAATCAAAAACTGTCTACTTTAATGTCACGGCTGATTCGTCCAAGCAAAATGGATCTCACCGGTTTATTCTGTCCGCTAAAAATAGCGCTTACGAAGACACCGTGGAAAACACTATCAAGATAACAAGAAATGACACTTACGAGGCGACAGCGATGGCGGGATACTCAAACGCGGCTCTTGTCAAAGAATTTGTTTATTTGCCTGAAAATATTGTCGGAGACAAAGGCGGACTGACTGTTCAGAGCAGCGCTACTCTGGCTGTTTTCTTGTCAGACGCCTTAAATTATTTAATGGCTTATCCTTATGGATGCAGCGAGCAAATTGCCAGCAAGCTTGATTCGATCGCGATCGTTAAAAAGGGATTGAATCTAAAAAATATCGGCGATAAATTTGAATTGGAAGACATTGAATTTGACGGGCGGAAATGGACAATAGACGAGGTTGTGGAGATCGGACTGGCAAGGATCTATGAAAATCAAAAATCTAACGGAGGATTTGCGTATTATCCGGATGGAGATCCGAGCATATATTTAACATTGCATATAACTGATACTCTAAAAGATTTGAAAGACGCGGGATACGAGATAAATGATAACAGTTTAAAGCGAGCTTTTGTCTATATTAATAATACGGTGAGTTACGATAAAAATTTGCAGAAAAATAAGGACTTGGTTATTTTGGCAACTAATTCTTTGCTGGAAATTAGAGATTATGGAAAGATCAATCCCAGCTTGATAAGCTATATAAAAAGACTGAGAAACGACAAGTTGTTTCTTAATGAACAAGTTAGCAATACTTCTCTCACTACTTTAGCTGTGATGCTAAGTGATAATGAAAATATTTTTGGCAAGGAATACAAAAATGAAGTGTTTAATATTCTGGAAAATAGAATTGACATTGATTCTCGCGGAGCATTCCTGCCATCCGGCAAAAATGTGATTTGGCAATATTATGGAACGCAAACCAAAGATACCGCTTTATTGCTTAAAGCTTTGTCAAAAGACGAGAGGGATAATGAGATTCTAGACAAGATCCTGCGCTGGCTGTTGCGAAGCCGTGGCAAAGACGGATCGTGGGGTTCAACAAATAATACTATTTCTGTTATTGACGCGATGACCGACTATCTTATTTGGCAAAGGGAAACTGAGTCTGAATTTACTTTAAAAGTTCTGCTTGATAGCAAGGAAAAACAGTCTTTTGATTATAACGCGCAGACGATTCTTAATCAAAACAGTTTAGAAATTTCAGTAAGCGAATTGGGACTTGGATCTTTCAGTTCGCTTATCTTTGAAAAGACAAACCATAATAAACTAAATAATAACTTCTATTACGACATTTCTTTGAAATATTTTTTGCCTGTTGATACAATTCCTCCGCGAGACGAAGGGTTTTCGATCACGCGCGAATTTTATCATCTAGAAGACAAAGAAGGAGAAAGTCCTATTACACAGGCAAGCCCAGGAGATGTGCTACGCGGACAAATCAAAGTGTTTGTTCCCGAAGGCAGAAACTTTGTCGCGGTAGAAGATTTCATTCCCGCGGGAGTGGAGCTGATTAATTTCAACTTGAACACAGAGGATAAATCTCTTTTAGCGGAAGAGCAAAATGATCAAGACTGGTGGCGCGATTACTACAATAACAAAAAATTGCGTCCAAGTATGAAAGAACTAAGAGACGACCGCTTGTTCCTCTTTAAGGAAAATCTTCCTGCCGGAGAGTATGAATACGATTATTTCGTCCGCGTTTTAATCCCCGGCAAATTTCATCATCTCCCAGCCGTTGTCTCCGAAATGTACTTTCCCGAAAATTTCGCCAGAACAAGCGGGAGGTATTTTGAGGTGAAGTAGGGAGTTTGGAATTATTCCGCCCAAGGCGCAATTGTCCGCCTTGGGAGGAGACCAGCTCTGGGCTGGGAATTATGAATCAGGAATTATGAATCGCGTAAATTTAACTGTCATTCTGGAGGGAGTGGAACGACCGATAGAATCCCGTTTTTACACTCTCTTGAGAGGAGTAAGTCTGCGCAATCTTGACAGTATTTTGATATAATATACAATAGAAGTATACAAATTTGTATACTTATGTCAAAAATATGGCAAATATTACTCAAAAACTTAAAATTCTTACGGAGAGCAAAAAGACGGTTTTTCGTACTAAAAACTTGCAAAGCTTATGGGATGAAGATTACAGGAACACGGTCATTTATGCCAAAAGAATGGTGGTCAAAGGTTTAATCTTGAAATTGGCAAAAGGTTATTATGTTCTCAATAAGGAATACAGCGTTTACGAATTAGCCAATTTGATTATTTCTCCATCCTATGTTTCCTTTAATTCCGCTTTGCTTTTTAATGGTGTTTGTTTTCAAGTGAGCAACACCGTGCAAGCCGTTTCGCTTTTGAATTATCAAAAAGAAGTGGGGGATAGGATCTATAAATATCAATCAATGAAAAAAGATTTGTTTTTTAATGCGGAGGGGATTGATTTTAAAAATAATGTCTCCGTGGCCAGTCCGGAGAGGGCCTTGCTTGATTCGTTTTATTTTGGTGTGGTGGCTAATGTGGACGACTGGGATAAAATAAATAAAACTTACTTAAATAAGCTTGCGGGAAATTATCCCTTGAGTGTTCAGAAAAAAATAAAAGATTTAAAATTATGACCAAAAAAAGTTTTGAATTAGATCGGCATAAAAGAGTTTTAACTGAAATTTTGATAGACATTATCAAACAATTAAATGGTAAGGTAATTTTTAAGGGTGGCACGGCGGCCATGATGTTTTATAACTTGTCTCGGATGTCTCTTGATTTGGATTTTGACCTTTTGGAAGAATTGAGCGAGGAAGAAATTGATAATTTGAAGATTGTTATAAAAAAGCACGGCGAGATTAAAGAATCCAAAAACAAAAGATTTACACTTTTCTTTTTGTTGGATTATGAGGCGAACTATCCTAACATAAAGTTAGAATTTAACAGGAGGCTTTGGAAAAACAACAGCTATGAAACTGTTTGGCTTTTAGGCGTAGAGATAAAAGTCGCTGATAAGAAAACAATGTTTTCCAACAAGCTGGTCGCGTTAAGCGAACGCAGAGCTTTGGCGGCCAGAGATCTTTTTGATGTTCATTATTTTTTGAAATTGGATTATCCTCTGAGCGAGGAGCTGATCAAAGAAAGGACAGATAAAACTTTGATCGAGTATCTTGAATATCTTAAGAAATTTATTATCAAAAATTACAGCTCCAAAAATGTTCTTCAAGGGCTTGGCAAGATTTTGGACGAGAGCCAGAAAAACTGGGCAAAGACCACCTTATTTCTGGGACAGTGGAGGAGTTGGAAGATTTAATG
>DAOWDS010000058.1 GCA_030638895.1 Candidatus Moraniibacteriota bacterium
ATTTAAAAAGCGATATGAATAACAATATTGAGCAGTTAGCGCCAAGTATTAAGCGTAAACTTGTTGATAATATCGCTTAATGCTGGCTACTTAATACTAAATACTAATAAAATGCAAAACGATTTTCCACAAAATCAAAATGATTCTCAGGAAAAACTTGAATTGAAAAAAGGATTGTCTGCCGCGCTAGAAAAAAAAATAGAATTATTAGCCAAGCTATACACAGAAAAGAGAATTTCTTTGGAAGAAATTGCTCTTGTTTTGGGTTTGGATAAAAAGGAAGTAAATCTTATATTTTCACAAAAAGGCATTATAAAAAAGAAAAGAATTCTTGTTGGCGGAGGCGCTGGATTTATCGGAAGTAATTTTATATATCATCTTCTTGAAAATTATCCTAATTATGAGATTGTAAATTATGATATTTTGACATACGCGGCAAATATTGAAAATATGAGCATTGCCGAGAAAAATCCTAATTACAAATTTGTACAAGGCGATATTGCTGATTATGAAAAATTGGAAGAAATCGCGAAAAAAGGGATTGACGCGATTGTAAATTTTGCCGCGGAAACAGCCGTAGGAAGATCCGTTCACGGCAAGGCCGCTGATTTTATTCATTCTAATGTTGTTGGCACGCATACGCTTTTGGAATTAGTAAAAAATTATAAGATCCAGCGATTTATTCAAATTTCTACGGATGAAGTTTATGGAACGGTGGGACTGAATGAAGATAGGCAATTTACCGAAGATTCTCCCTTTTTACCCAATGTTCCTTACGCGGCGGCGAAAGCAGGCGGCGATATGATGTGCCGAGCATATTTTAATACTTACAAAGTTCCGGTTATTGTTACGCATTGCTCTAATAATTATGGCTCTTATCAACATCCGGAAAAATTAATCCCATATTTTATTTTTAGAGCAATAAATAATCAATCTCTTCCAATTCATGGAGATGGACTGCATATCAGAGACTGGATTTATGTCCGCGATCACTGCGATGCTGTTGATTTGATTTTACACAAAGGGATTGACGGGGAAGTTTATAATATTGGTTCTGACAATGAAAGGCCGACAATTGATATTGCAAAAATAATTTTAGATTTAGTCGGCAGGCCGTATTCTTTGATTAATCATGTTCCCGATAGGCCAGGGAATGACAGAAGATATTCAATAAGCGCGAGCAAAGCCGATAAGGATCTTGGATGGAAACCAATGCACACATTTGAAGACGCGATGCCCAAAACAATACAATGGTACCAGCATAATATAGATTGGGTAGAAAAAATCAAAGACAAAGATCAAGATTTTACGAATTATATATGATCATCCTAACATACTAACATACTAACATATTAACATTCCATATTGTTAACATGTTTATATGTTAAAATGTTAAAATGTTAAAATGAATTTAAAACATATTAAAACTCCAATTAAAGGGCTTAATTTGTATCTTAATAAAGTTATTTCCGACGAGAGGGGAAGTTATTGCGATATGGCTCCTGGCGGAACCGAAAACGAACTTTATTCTGACGGTATTAAGCACATTCATGCTTCAATAGCGACAAAAAAATTTATTCCAAGAGGAGGACATTATCATTATAAGCTAAGAGAAAATTTTTTTACGTTAAGCGGAACGGCTTTGTGGTATTTTTATGATTTTAATCAAAACTCTCCTACTTACGGGGAAAGTTATTCTGTTATATTGGGGCATGACAAGCTCGGTATTAATGTAGGAATTCAGGAATTTACAATTTATAATAATTCAGCCGCCCAAATTGCGATTTCTCCCGGTGTTTATCATGTCTTTTGGCCATTAACTGATATGGAAACAGTTGTAGCGGGAACAGGGTCTACTGAATATGACTCCGAAGATTATAATAGAATGGAAATTAAAGATGTTCCAGGCGCAATTGAAATATTTGAAAAAATAAAGAAAAAAATTACGGAATATGGAAAAAATAAAATTCCTGATTTTATTTCGCCCGTAGGGCAAAAATCTTTGCCGTTAAATAAGAGTGAAAATAAACTTATGAAAAAAATCAAAGCGATAATTCCTGCTGCCAAAAATAATCAGCAAAGGCCATTTTCGCATACAATCAACAAGCACTTGATTCCTTTGGGAGGAAGGCCTATGATTTTTCATCCGATAGAAAATCTGGCCGAATCTGGGATTGATCAGCTGGGTATAATTATAGGCAGAGAAGACGATGTTCTTAAACAGGTTGTCGGTGATGGTTCAAGGTGGGGGATAAAAATTGAATATATAATTCAGCAGGAGCTTACCGGACTTGGAAGCGCTATTATATCCGCGCGCGATTTTATAAACAACGAGCCGTTCATACTATATCTCGGTGATAATATAATCAATTATAGCATCGCGGATCTTGTTAATAAATATTTTAAAGAAAAATTAAACGCGCTTCTTTTGCTTGCGAAAGTTAATTGCCCCCAAAGATTCGGTGTGCCTGAAATTGTTGGCGGCAATATAGTCAGAGTGGAAGAAAGGCCGATGCGTCCAAAAAGCGATTTTGCGGTTGCAGGATTTTATATTTATGATGAAAACGCTTTTAAGGCAATGGACGCGATTAAGCTGAGCGACAGGGGCCAATATGAGATTTCCGATATCCATAATTATTATATAAATAGTGATTTGAAATTGGATTATCAAGAAATTAGCAAGTGGTGGAAAGATCGCGGCAAGCCGGAAGATTTACTGGAAGGAAATAAATTTGTTCTGCAAAATTGTGTTTTTGCTAAAAAACAAGAATATATGGAAGGTGAAATCGTAGGCAACGCCAAAGTTGAAGGCAGTGTAAAGGTAGGCAAAGGAACGCGTATTGTGGGTAAAACGCTTATTCGCGGACCAGTTTCAATAGGCGAAGGCTGCTTGATTAAAGATTCATATGTTGGTCCATGGACTTCAATCGGAAACGCGTCTGAGCTTAATAGCGTGGAGATTGAATATTCTTTAATAATGGATAATGTTAATATTTATACTAAAGAGAAAATTGTAAATAGTGTTATTGGAAGAAACGCGTCTATCGTTTCTGGCGATGACAATTTGCCTCGCGGAAAAAAAGTCATTATCGGTGAAAATTCTGTTGTCGGATGGTAAAGTGATTTTTTAAATGATATAAATTAAATAAAAAATCGGGTTTCTAATCCCGTTTTTTATATTTTGAATTTATTCTATTTTTCAACCAAACACGCAGCTTTGCGCTTGCTATAATATTTTTTATAAATTAAAAAGAAAAAAGCAAGCCCTAAAGCATCAACAACAACATCTTGAATTTGATCAGACATTGATTCGCTGAAAATATTTATCAAGAATTCTATTTCTGATATTGAGGCTGCTATGATTTCAAAAAATTCCCATGCGATAAAAATTGAAAATGATATAATTACGGTTTTTTTAACATTCTTTTTACTGGCTGTAAACAAAACAGCTCCAATTACTATTCCTGCCATAAAATGAGTTGGAATATCTATCCACATAAGATAATACAAATCTTTGTAAAATACTAAAATTGTAATCAAACATAAAACAAGCCAAATAACAAATGGCAATAATATACTTTTTTTCTTTATGATATTAATATAGTCTAATATTTTTTTCATTGCATATTTTGTATTATATATAAGCATTAATATCCTCTTGATATATGTTTGCTTATAGATTATTATAATATATAAGAGTTCATAAGACAATTAATAAAATTATTATAAAATTATTATGAAAAATAATCCAAAAGTTACAATTAATATTACAAATTATAACGAAAGAAAATTTATTTTCAGGGCGATTGAATCGGCGATTAATCAGAGTTATCAAAATCTGGAAATTTTTATAACAGACAATAATTCAACTGATGGAACGAGAGAAGAAATTGAAAAGAAAATTCCAGAGTGGAAAAAAAGGCGGGAAAATATTATTTATATCAAAAATGATGAGAATACAGGGTTTGGTCGTCCTCATAATCATGTTATAAGAATAGCCGAAGGAGAATTTATTTTATTGCTTAATGCCGATATTATTTTGCCGGCTAATTATATTGAAAATGCCCTGAGTTCTTTTAGTGATCCAAAGGTTGGCGCGGTTCAGGGGAAGCTTTTGCGTTATGATTTTAATAAGAATAAATTATGCAAAGATAAAAATAATTCGGACTTAAATATAATTGACACAACTGGTTTAATGATATTTAAAAATAGAAGAATAGTTTGTATCGGACAAGGACAAGCGGACGAAGGTCAATTTAAAAAAGAAACTGAAATTTTTGGTGTTGATGGAGCTATTCCTATTTATAGAAAAGAAGCCTTGGAAGATATTAAATTATCAATAATTAACAACAAAAAGAGTTATGTTCACGAATATTTTGACGAGGATTTTTTTATGTATAAAGAGGATGTTGATTTAGCATGGCGATTGCGTCTTTACGGGTGGAAGGCGATTTATAATCCTCGCGCAGTTGCTTATCATGGTCGCGGATCGGGTGATAGTATGGCAAAAAGTTACTTAGACATTATAAAAGAAAGAAGAAAAATAAATATTCGCGCGAAATATCTATCTTTCAAGCATCAAAGGCTTATGCAGATTAAAAACGATTTTCCTTCCTTGTTATTTATAAGGCACTTTCCCCAGTTCATAATAAAAGAAATTGGAGCATGGACATATATGATTATTTTTGAAAGATTTTTATTTAAGACATTAAAAGATCTTTATCGTGATATTCCTATATTTTTAAAAAAGAGAAAAATGGTAATGACGAAGAAAAGAGTTAGTGTTAAGGAAATGGAAAAGTGGTTTAAATAAATCATCTTAACATATTAACATCCTAACATTTTAACAAATGAAAAGTAACTTTCCAGAACAATTAAAGAAGAAAATGGATGAGTATGTACATTTTGTATATAAAATAAGTAAAAATTTTCCAAAAGGAGAATTATATGGCGTAACTTCACAATTACGCAGATCATCATTGTCAGTGATATTAAATTATATAGAAGGTTTTGCTAGACAGAGAAAAGCAGTTAAGCTAAATTTTTGGGAAATATCATATGGTTCTCTCAAGGAATCAAAATATTTATTACATTTTTGTTTAGTTGAGAAATATATAAACAAAGAAGAATATTCAAAAGCAATAGAGATGTCAGAGGAGATTGGAGCTATGCTCTGGAAATCCATACAATCTTTGAAGTAGTGTTAGTATGTTAGTATGTTAAAATGTTAATATGTTTATATGTTAAAATTATCTATTATCGTCAATCACTATCGTACGCCGGAGATATTGAAAATATGCCTAAAAAGCGTCAAGGAGAATCTTTTTGACGCTAGTTTTGATTGGGAAATAATAGTAACTGACAGCGATACGATTGAAAATACAGAAGAAATGATAGAGAAAAATTTTCCAGAAGTGATTTTTATTTCGTCGGAAAAAAATATTGGTTTTGGAAAATCAATAAATATTGCCGTCAAACAAGCTCACGGTAAATATTTCTTTATAGTTAATGCTGATATTATAATTGAGCAGGAAAAATCAATTGAAAAAATGTTGGATTATATAGAGAAAAACAAAGATGTCGGTATGGTTGGTCCGAAACTTTTAAATGTTAATAATACCATTCAGCAATCATGCTTCAGATTTTATACTCCGCTTACTGTTATTTGCAGAAGAACAATACTCGGAAAAACTTCTTTTGGAAAGAAAATTCTGGGGCATTTCTTGATGAATGATGTTTTTAGCAAGAAGAACATAACTGAACCAATCCCCGTTGATTGGCTGATGGGTTCCGCGATGATGGTAAGAAAATCTGACATTGAAAAAGTGGGAGTTTTTGACGAGAAATTTTTTATGTATTTTGAAGATGTTGATTGGGCAAGGCGTTTTTGGGAAAATGGCTTAAAAGTTATTTATTTTCCAAAATCTGTGATGTATCATTATCACTTTCAGTCAAGCAAGAAAAAATCTTTGTTTGATTCTCTTTTAACAAAATACGCGAGAATTCACATTAAAAGCGCGCTGAAATATTTTATGAAATATAAATTTAAAAACGCGAAATACGGGATGTAATAACATCTAAATATTCTTCGAGCGAGTGGAAAAATAATATTCTTCGAGCGGAGCGATAGCGCAGTCGAGAAGTAATCGTTGCAATCTCAGTTCTCCACCAGGTCGAACAATATTTAATAAATACATAAATATGAAGAATTGGAAGTGGTATGTATATATTATAGAATGTGAAGACGGATATTATTATACCGGAATGTCATGGAAGCCAGATCTTAGATGGTCTCAACATATTTCAGGATTAGGGTCTAAATTTACATCAATACATAAACCTAAAAAATTAGTTTATTTAGAAGAATATGAAGATTTAGAATCGGCGAGAAAAAGAGAAATACAAATAAAAGGCTGGAATAGAGAAAAGAAACGAAAATTAATTAGTGGTAAGTGGGGTAAATGGGAGTGAAGCTTAATATTCTTCGAGCTTGTCGAGAAGCTTTCCGCGCATAGTTCTCCATAAAGTCGAAGAATATTTATAGTCTATCAATATTCTTCGAGCGGATCCGCTAGTTGGCGGAGCAGTCGAGAAGTAATTGTTGCAACCTCACGACTAGTTCTCCACCAGGTCAAACAATATTATATATTAAATATTAACTTATCATATGGAAAAAATAAAAAAAGCCATTATGCCCGTTGCTGGCTTTGGAACAAGATTTCTGCCCGTAACAAAAGCTCAGCCGAAAGAAATGCTTCCGATTGTTGATAAGCCAATAATCCAATATCTTGTTGAAGAAGCAGTAGCGGCTGGAATTGAAGAAATAATCTTTGTTACCGGACGAGGTAAAAGAGCGATTGAAGATCATTTTGATTATTTATTTGAACTTGAACATAATCTCGCGGAGAAGAATAAGCTGGATAGACTGAAAGAAATATATAAACTGCCTTCACTCGCGAAATACGCTTTTGTCCGCCAGCCGAAGCCCTTAGGAGACGGAGACGCGATTTTAAAAGCAAGGCATTTGATTGGAAATGAGCCTTGCGCGATACTTTTCGGCGATGATATTGTTGATTTCAAAAAACCTTGCATTTCTCAATTAATGGATGTTTTTGAAAAATATGGCGACCCGGTGGTCGCTATTGAAAAAATTCCCCAAAAAGATGTTTGTAGATTTGGAGTGATTAAGCCAAACCAAATCTCTGAAAGAATTTATGAAATAAAGGATATAGTTGAAAAACCCGCGATTAAAGATGCTCCGTCAGATTTAAGCATTGTTGGAAAGTATATTATAACTTCAGATGTTTTTTATGAGCTTGAGAAAGTTAAACCAGGAAAAGACGGTGAAATCAGGCTTGCCGACGCTCTTAAGGCGCTAGTAAAGAAAAAGGCGGTTTATGGTTATGAATTTGAAGGAAAAAGATATGATTGCGGAAGCAAGCTTGGTTTTTTGCAGGCAACCGTTGATTTTGCCCTCAAACACAAAGAAGTGAGCGGTGAATTTAAAGATTATTTAAAAAGTTTGAAACTGTAATTATATTATAAAAATAAAAGCATAATCCGATTGATTATGCTGAAACATTATTGCGTCCCGTCGCCATCATTATATCCAATATTTTTATGGTGGCTTGATTTTCTGTTGAAAAAAGTCTCATTGGAATAAATTCTCCAGTTTCTTCCTCTTCTTCTATTATCCAACCGAAGAATGTATCTCCACAATTTTCGATCCATTCATTTCCGATTATACTGTGTGTAGTTACAAGAAAATACCACAAAGCTTTTTTATGATAATCCATTGTTAAAGCCTCCTTAAAATTTTCAATTCCTTAACTATTATAACACTATCATAAATATTTCAATTTGTCAACCATAAATTATAACAATATAATAAGATGAAAATCGCAATTGATATCAACGAGCTAACTTTAAAAAATAACACAGGCGTGAAAGTATATACTCGTGAAATTTTAAACGCGCTTGGACGGATTGACAAAGAAAATAAATATTTTTTATATGCAAATTGCAAGCATGAATCAATGTCTCGTTTCTACTGGATTAATTATAAAAATTTCAAATTTAAAACGATAGAATCAAGCTTTCCTTTTTGGACATACACAAAATTTTCTAAAGAAATCAAAAAGGACAAGCCAGACATTCTGTTTATGCCAATACAGGCAGTTCCTTTTTTTAAAAAACCAAAAAATATCAAAATAGTCGTGACAGTTCACGACCTTGCTTTTTTACTTTTTCCTAATCAATTTACGGAAAAAGACAAATTACTTCTTACATTTCACACAAAAAGAGCGATTAATATGGCAGATTCAATTATTGTTCCATCCGAAGCGACAAAAAAAGATATAATTAAATTTTATGGGACGGATGATAAAAAAAATGTTATGGCAAGATTGCTAAGCAATAAAATAAAAGTTATTTATCACGGGGTAAAAGTACAAAATTGTTCATCATCTGTCATTGCGAGGAGGCTGAGCGAACAAAGTGAGAGAAAAGCCGACGCGGCAATCCCGAGACTATCAACACAAAACTATAACATAAAGTCATACGATGCTAACAACGGGATTGCCACAGTCGTTCCGCTCCCTCGCAATGACAATCCATATATTTTCTTTGTCGGACAAATTCAGCCGCGGAAGAATCTAATTCGTTTAATTGAAGCGTTTGAGATAATAAAAGAAAAAAACAGGAAATATCCAAATCTCAAACTTATAATCGCTGGCGGTAAAGGATGGATGGCGGAAAAAACATATCAAAAAGCGAAAAAAAGCGAATTTTCAAAAGACATTGTTTTCAAGGGCAAGGTTAGCGATGAAGATCTTGTAAAACTATATCAAAACTCGATGATGTTCGTTCTCCCTTCTTTATATGAAGGTTTTGGGCTTCCTGTTCTTGAGGCGATGAGTTATGGAGCGCCATGCATAGTAAGCGATAATTCTTCTCTCTCTGAAATTGTTGATGATCATGCTATGCTTATAAATGCCAATAGCTCTGACGATATAGCGGAAAAAATAAGTATGTTTTTGCTTCACGATTCTTTAAGAGATGACTATTCAAAAAGAAGCCTGGAAAATGTTAAGAAATTCAACTGGGAAGAATCAGCAAAAATGACTCTGAAGGTTTTTGAGGAAGTATTTAGTATGTAATATTAAGGGGTCAATATTGTTCGACTCCTCACAAGTCGGACAGGCTTATGGAGAACTGCATGATATAATACTGTTCGACTTTATGGAGAACTATGCGTGAAACTGCAACGAAAAGCTTCTCGACTCGTTTCTCTCACTCGAAGAATATTATTTTTTTGATATAATATATAATACTGTTCGACTTTATGGAGAATCTAGACATATGTAGCTTCTCGACTCGCTCCTCTTATGGCAAACGCGAAAGTTTTAAAATAAAAAGATAAAGCGCAATTATAATAATCGCGCTAACGGAATATTTGTTTCAATGTTGCTCTATCTTATCACATGGGAAATATTGTCTCCCATGAGGAACTTTATCTTCGTTCATATATTCTACCTCCACTAAATAGTATATATGAAATAAATAAAAATATCAATGCTAATAAAATCTTTGTGTTTTGTAAATCCTAAAAAAAAATAATCCCCAAGTTTGATTTACACGATTAAACAGTGTAAAACTTGGGGTAACATGATTATGCTATTCCTGGGTAACTTGCAGAATCGGATTTAGATCTTTTTTCCAATATTTTATCTGCTTCTTCCCTAAGATTCTTGGCCTGTTTTCTGCTTTCTTTTTTCAGCTTCTCATAAGCTGCTATAGAAATCTCTATAATAGCCGAAGCTCCTCCTGTTTCTGGATAGTATCTGACAACCTGTGCCATTTTAGTTCCCAGATTGATTTCTATCAATCCATAGAGGACTTTCCCATATAGTGGATCGATAACTACAAAGTCTTCTATATGCGGAATCTTTTGGTTTGTTCCGGGAATACTTATTCCAGAAATAACTTCTAGTCCCAGAGCAATTCTTTTTTGCCTCTCAAATTCTTGCAAAGACATTTCTTTTGGAGTAACCACTGGGAAAAGCACTAGTCTTTCCTCTACAATCACTGTTCTGTCATCACCTGTCTCTTTATTACCCACACGCACTACTACCATTGGTGACTTAGTGCCAAGATCTATAGCGTTGAAAGAATCGTAACAGGTAACCACTTCATCTCCAATTGTTACATATTGAATTGGCTCATTTTCTTTATCATTTGACATTTTAATCATCCTCCATTAACAACATATAATACTTTTAAAATTATGTCAAGAATATCGTATGTATAGGTCTAATCCATTCTGAAAAATAAGGAACTTGAATTGTGAAATAACCATTGTTTATGCTGAATCCAGTTCAGCATCCGTTATATTACCCATTATATAAACATAATTCTTTTCAGAATACACTATTATCCCTGTTTCCTTTATATGACAATCCAATAATCAAACAATTTAACATATCCTTGATACTAAATACCAATATGCTATAATCAAATCACTGTTTCCGATACGAAGCGCAGTTTTTTGTTATTTACTATAATATATAACATGTAACACTGTCATTCTGGAGCGATAGCGATAGAATCCCGTAACTATGGTCATGGAACTGAAATATATAACAATAGAATATTGTTCGACCTTGTGGAGAACTAGACGCATGTAGCTTCTCGACTCGCTCCTCTCGCTCGAAGAATATTAAAAGACATGTAGCTTCTCGACTCGTTCCACTCACTCGAAGAATATTTCAACAATACAATAATACAACAAAATAAGACATTATCGGTTATCCGATACCATAAGTGTAACATTTTTTTAATTCAATCGTTTACTAATAATGAAAGAATGAAAGAGCTAGAAAATCTTGAAGAAAAATTAATTTTAAAACGGGCATTAAACGGAGAAAAGGAAGCATTTGCTGAAATTTATGATTTTTATGTCATAAGAATTTTTCGGTTTGTGTATCTCAAAACAAGCTCAAAAGAAACGGCGGAGGATTTAACTTCCGAATCATTTCTCAAATGTTGGAGATATATAAAGATCAAGAATGAAAGCGGAAAGAAAGAAATAGTTAAAAACAATAAAATAAGCTCGCTTCTCTATAAAATTGCCAGAAATTTAATAATTGACTATTATCGCAAAAAGAAAGACCTGATAATTGAAATAAAAGAAGAAGAAAAAGAGATAATAATTGATCACAAACAGGATATTTTAGCTGAAATAAACAAAAAACAGGAAGTTGAAGAATTAAGAAAATCACTTGGTTATTTAAAAGACGATTATCAAGAATTATTAATTCTAAAATATGTTGAAGACCTTACAATGCCGGAAATAGTTGATATTACAGGAAAGAAGGAAGGAGCGATCAGGGTTCAGCTCCACAGAGCGAAAAAAGCCCTTGAAAGAGTAATGAGAAGAGAAAAATAATTCTCAATTTCCAATTTCCAATCAATTTTCAATTATTAAATTTTCAAATCATCAATTGTCATTGCGAGGAACGAACGGAGCGATAGCGTAGTGAATGACGAAGCAATCCCGTAACTACACACACAAAACTATCACTGTCATTCTGAATTTATTTCAGAATCTACATAATATTACATCAAAACAAGCCTATAAATCACCCAAAATTAGAATATAGTGAATTAAATATAGGTCGGATGTAGTAAACGAAAGATACTGAAATGAATTCAGCATGATAATTTAACAATATTCTTCGACCTTGTGGAGAAGTTACGCATCCAGTTCTCCATAAAGTCGAACAATATTATCTATCAAATACTATGCAATCCATTATCCAAAAACTGAATATGTTAAAGAGCGTTCAACCTAGCGAAAAATGGGTCGTTGAAGCGCGAAAAGAGGTGTTGTCAAAAACCCCTGTTTTTTATGATTTAAAATACAATTATACTGAAAAGTCAATGTTTGATCTTAGTTTCAACAATCTTAACAATCTTTTTGTAAATAAACTGGCTATTTCATTCGCAACTGTCATTTTTGTTTTACTTGGCAGTTTTTCAGCTTCTTACGCGTCTAAATCAAGCTTGCCGGGAGATACTTTATATTCCGTAAAAATGGCTAGTGAAAGCATTGAATTGGCCGTTGCTTCGGAAGATAATAAGGCGGAAATTGAGATAAAACAAGCGGGAAAACGGCTAGAAGAAGCAGTTGAAGTAAGCAAAAATCCTTCTGATATTCATCAAGGAGAGAAATTAAAACAATTAGTGGCTAACTTTGAGGAAAAAATCAATAACGCGCAAGATGGCTTGACAAAAATAGAGAATGATGGTAAAAAAGCGGAAATTGCCAAAGTAATTAATGTTCAAACGGAGAAATATACTGAAGTTTTAGCCGAAACAAACGAAAACTTAACGGTTATTGTTCAAAATGATGTTTCGGAAAAGTTTGTTAGCGCCACTGATTCTAATAACAAGGTAAACCTTGATTCTTTAGCCGTGAGAGTTGAAGTGATGACAGATGAAGATAAAGATGAAATAACGGCTATAATAAAGGAAAAAGTGGAAGAAAAAGCGGCATTGAACGAAGAAGAAGACAATTCTGATATCATTGTTCCTGAAATAGATCAAGATATAACAGAAGAAGAAATTTTAAATGATATAAGCGATATAGAGGAAGAAAAAATAGAGGAAAATTCTGAAATCTTTGAAGATGTTGAAAATTCTGAAAACATTGAAGAAATTATAGCAGAAGACATAACCATAGAGGAAACAAAAATAGAATTATTGAAAGATTTAGACGATTTAAGTGAAAGTAACGATGAAAGCGGTGAAGAAGTTATGATAGATGAAGATATTTCTGTTGACGGCGAAGTTAAAGGAGTATCTGACAGCGAAGAACAAATGCCAATAATTGAAGACGAAGAAATATTGACAGATTCAGCAATATAACAATTTAATTTGATTTTTGAGGGAATTATATTGGATTCCAAACTGATCCAGCACCTTTAACCAAAGGTGTTGGAGAAAAAAGTTTGATGGGTCGATGGGCTTTGAGTTTTTTTAAATTTACTATTCTCTACGCTTGTCATTGCGAGAAGCGAAGCGACGAAGCAATCCCGTAGAAAATGCACAGGACTGTAATATAAAGTCCTGCGAAACTAACTACGAGATTGCCACAGTCGTTGTACTCTTTCGCAATGACATTTGCAAAAACAGGATAGTAAATAAAAAGACTTAACTCTGCGTCAAATTTGTTTGAACGAAAATATAATTCTGAATTTCTATTATATTTTTTAATTAAAAATATCTAGTTGGAAAAAGGGTTGTTAGAAATAAATATCTATTTGTCATCCTATTACTGTCATTGCGAGGAGGTACGACGCGGCAATCCCGTGTTCAGTATCATGCATCGTAATATGACAGTTAAGTGTGTATAGTATCGGGATTGCCATGGGCTACTCGCCCTCGCAATGACATTTGTTTGTCATCCTGAGCTTGTCGAAGGATTATCAAAGGGTTTTATTTCAAAAACAATATCCATTTTCAACATAGGAGATAAATAATATATGACTTTTTCTATTAAAAGAAAAACACTGAAAAAGATTGTATCATCTCTGACAATGATTGTAACAGTTGTAAGTATGTCAGGAATGATGGCATTCAGTACTGTAGTTGCTGCTGAAGCGATTACAGACGGCGCTCTGATCAAATCAGACGCTACAAATACAGATGGAACTCCAACACTAAAGTCACTGGATGTTTATATCGTAAAAGTTGTAGGTGAAAAGAAGTTCAAAAGACTAATGTTGAATCCTACAGTTTTTGAAAGCTATGAACATTTAAGCTGGGGAGACATTCAAACTGTTTCTCAAGCAGTGATGGACGAATATACAACTTCATCTTTGGTTCGTGTTGACACTGACCTGGATGAAAAAGTATACGCGATGGCTCCCGACGGAGACATTGGTTCAAAGAGCTGGGTGAATTTAACATCTGACCAATTCTTAACTGAAGCGGGTTCAGATGCTGATTCAATTTACACAATTAACGCGACTGATGGTGGAAATTATACCGCTGTTGGCGATATTACTGTTGTTACTGAATTAACAACTTTCTATGCCGACGGAAAAACTCTGCCAGAAGGCGTAACCCCAGTTCCAGCAGGAGCTTTGGTTGCTGCTTTATCAGCTGATACTCCAGCTTCTGGTTATGTTTCAAAAGGTGTTCAAAATGCAGTATTTGCCAAATTTAATTTTACTACAGAAGGAGAAACAACAGTTTCAAAAGTTGTTCTTCAGAGAAAAGGGCTTGGTTATGATGCTGATATTTCAACTATCAGACTTTATGATGGTATAACACAGCTTGGAACTGATCAGTCATTGAATACCACTACTCATCAAGTAACATTTAATAATCTTGGTTGGGAATTAACTTCAGGACAAACAACAGTATTAACCGTAAAGGCTAATATTGCTACTTCTCCGGGTGGAACAAATGATTATTTTGAATTAGTAGAAGTTGAATCCGATGCTACTTCAGTATCTGGTCTTCCAATCGCTGGAAATGCGATGCAATTTTCAGCTCTTTCAGTCGGCCAGCTTGATGTTGATTTAGTAAGCGGGACTCAAACTGTAATTTCAGGTGAAACCGGACTTGAGTTGGGATGTTGGAATTTTGCAGTAAACGCTACTGAAGGATTCCATCTTGATTCATTAAAGGTAACTAATACAGGAAGTTCTTCTGCAGCTGAATCTGATAATTTTTCATTAAAAGTAAGCGGAACTGAACTTGCTGAATCAAATGTTGCCGAAATGGCAAGTGATGCAACAATTACTTTTGATATGTCAGCAGATCCATATTTTATTGACAAAAGCACAACTAAGAAGATTTGTGTTTATGGAGATATTACTGCTGGAATTACTGTTTCAAAGACTTTGATTTTGCAAATTGCGGAAACAAAGGATGTTGCAGCTCGTGGTGATAGTTCTGCTGGTGAAGTGCTAATTACCTATAGCTCTAATACAGCTTTTGCTTCACAAACAGCAAAAACAAACACAATCTCACAGGGTGATGCGACTTTGGCCCAGAATGCTGCTTACGCTCCAACAAGCGGAACAGCTTTTGTCAAAGGTGTTCCATCAAACAAGATGGCTGCATATAAGTTGACAGCTGGTTCAAACGAAGGCGTTAGACTTACAAAATTAACCATTGTTCTTGCTGGAACTAATGTTGCTAACACTGATTTATCAAACTGGATGATTTATAAGATTGTTGATGGCGCGGAAGTTGAAATTCCAGTTACTGGAAGCGTGAGTGGATTAAATGTAACATTTGAAGATACAACAAACGGTTTGATTGATGTTGCGAAATCAGAAAACGAAACAGTAATTGTTCGCTCTGATGTAACAACATCCGTAGGTGGAAATGAATCCGGAGTACATGTTTATGTAGGAGCAGACGGAACAACAAATACAGTTGCTAGAATTAAAGGTTTAGCTTCAGGTGATTATGTATCTAGCGGCGTAACCCTTTCTGGCGTTGCCACTGGAGATGCGCAAACATTTACAGTTGGCGCTAAAGGAAACTTGACTGTTTCAAAAGCTGCTACTTCACCATCAGTAGACACTGTCGCCAAAGGAACAACTGATTATCACTTTACCACTATTAATCTTTACGCGACGGGTGAAGATATTAATGTAACTGATCTTGATCTTACCGCTTACGAAGAAACTGGACAAACAAATGTAGTTGATTCTGGTGAATTATCAAATGTATATATTACTGATGAAAACGGGACTCAATTGGGTTCTACTATTTCAACTCCAAGTACTGGTGTGTCAAGTTTTAGTTTCTCTTATACCACTCCAAAAGAGACAAATAAAACTCTTAAGGTTTATGGAACTATTCCAAGCGGATCATCTCCTGACGGAACGATGCATATTGACATGAAGACAGCTAATACTGATATTACAAGTACCGGCGCTTATTCTTCTGGAACAATTGTTGAAACAGGAACTGCCACAGGTTCAGATATGACAGTGAGCGGTCCAACTCTTGTTGCTGCTATGGCTACAAGCCCTATTGCTGCCAGTTATGTCATTAATGATACTGAGGTAACTTTAGGAACATTAGTTTTAACTGCTGGTACTCCTGAAGATGTAAAGGTTACAAGCATTAAGATTTCAGCGGGAATTAACACTGACGCTTTTGATGCTGTTTCTGTCGCGAATACTTCATTGACAAACTTTAAATTAATTGATGCCAATGATTCAACTCAATATGGAATTACACAAAACTTGACTGACGGAACTCCGGATTATGTTACTTTCTCAGGAATTAACAATCTTACAGTTCTAAAAGGCGGGGCAAAAACTCTAAATGTTGTTGTAGATGTTAAAGGATCATCTCTTGTTTATGAAGTTGGTGTAAAAAATGCTTCAACTGAAATTACAGGAACCGGAATAAGTTCAAATACGGCAGCAACCGTAACTCCTGCCACTGTTGTCAATAGCACAGCCGCCACATTAACTACGGTTGGTGTATTGAAAGTTAACAAGGCTGCTGATATGCCTGCTGCCGCGCAAGTTGTGTCAGGCACAACAGGAGTTGAACTTATGAAATATAAGCTTGAAGCTTCATATGAAGACGTTGACATTACAGTTCTTCCTCTTTATTACACTGGAACTGTAGCTGATGTTTCAAACGTGAAGATTTATCTTGACGGAGCTCAAATTGGCGCTACAAGCGGTTATGTTCTTACGGCAGGTCTTAACACGGTAAACCTGACTTCAGGAACATTCGTTGTTCCAAGAGACGGTTCGGCTGTGTTGACTATTAAAGCTGACATGAATCCAAAGGCTCAAGTAACTACTTCAACAACCAGCGTATATATTGGTATTGCTGATAGTACTTATACTGCTGTAACTGGTGCAGGTGCTAATAGTGAATGGGATTCAGCTGGTAGTTATAACATTACTGCTAAGGGTTCTGCATCAGGCGCGACTGTTGCTGCGACCGATATTGACTCTCTTGGTACTGGAGGCGGAAACGCTTATGGATCAAATGCCTACACAATTCATAAAGGTACTTTGACAGTTACCCTGAATACAAGCTCCCCAAGCGGACTTCAAACAGCTGGTACTGGTAAAGAAACATTAAGGTTTGACTTAACTGCTGCTGGTGATGATATCAATATAAATGGATTAGAAATCTGTTTAAGTGGTTCTGCAACAAATGTTGCTAATACTCCTATAGGAACTCTATACTTGAAGAGTAGTGATTTAGCTACTACTTATGGAGATATTACAATGACACTTACTACCGACTTTGACGCATATTGGTCAGTTGCCGGTTTAGCTGGTGCTGATGATCATTACTTTGTGGCTGACAGTACAGTTGATGAAGCCAGATGTATCTCATTTGGTGATGGAACTAGTATGGCAGTTGCTAACGCAGCACAAAGCGCTATGGAAGCATTTGATGTTGTTCCGAGTATTACAGCTGGAACTACAAAATCATTTAGCTTGATAATGGATACAACAGGCATTGCAACAAATGAAACATTGCAAGCAACTATCGGTCCAAATGCATATGCAACTTGTGGTGCAGGTAATGCTTCTGCTTGTGCAGTTACAACAAGTGGTATTGAATACGAAGATAGTTCTGGAACTGATATTGACTTGGCATCAACTAAGAATTTACCACTTAGTGGCGGAGGCTTAAGTTACTAGTAATTGAAGTTTTAGCAGAGACTTTTAAAACTGCTCACAGTTAGAAAATGCAAGTAGTGTATTTGTCTAATTAAAACGCCGCTCCGGTTTTCCGGAGCGGTTGTTTTTTTATAAAAAAAGTGCTATAATTTTTATAGGCAATAAATAATAATCTACGGCATTATGAAAAAATTGTATTTTTTAACAGCAGTTTTAATTTGTTTAAGTTTTTTATATTCCGGTTTTTTACAAGCGGCGGAAAGTGATTTAGCGGTTACAAACAATGAAGTTGTCGGAGCAATTATTTATCCTTCGCAGTGGGATATTCAGGTTTTAGATTTTTCTTTAACGCCGACAGAAGACGATATTTTAAATGCCTTGACAATCAGAAATTTGGGGCTGGCTCCTTATTCATATTTGGAAAAAGTTGTTTTATACGAAGATGACGGCGACGGAATTTTTCAGGGGTGGAAAGTAGATACTGAAATTGGAAACGCGGTTTATTATGATTTCAACCAAGTTTGGTATTGGAATAATCTGGAAGTGAGCATACCAAAAAAAGGGAAGACATTTTTTGTGGCAATTGAAACAAAAAAGAATACGAATGTTTTAGCAGATCGCAGAACGCTTCAAATGGGAATATCTCCTCAAAATGACGCGAATAGTGATGGTGTTTTTGATTTTGCGACTGATACGGGAATTTTTATGAGTTCAAAAAATAATGGTTCAATTGACGGAATTTTAAATTCAGGCATACATATAATATACAAAAAAACTATTGATTCTCTTTCGGTTAAAAGCATTATAGTTTATCCAACTGACGGAGAAAAAATATCAGAGAATAATATTGTTATTACGGGCGCTTCAAAAGATCAAGGCGGATCTACTCCAAGTTTAATAGAGATTAATATTAGTAAAAATGGAGAAGAAGATTCAATTTGGAATGAAGTCACTGCAACAGGGCAAAATTATATTACTTGGGAATATAGTTGGAATAATATTGAAGATGGGACTTATATTGTTAAAACCAAAGCTATTGATTGGATTGGAAACAGAAGCGAAGAAAATCCTATCACCATTATTATAGATACAGTTATTGAAGAGCCCGTTGAACCGGAAGAACCGATTGAACCCGACGAGCCAACTGAACCGGAGGAGCCGGAAATTCAAAGACCAGCTGGCGTTAACGACGGAGACCTTATTCGCGCGGTAGATGATTATAAAGTTTATGTGGTTAACGGGGATTATAAAAGATGGATTCAGTCGCCGGAAATATTTAATTTCTATGGGCATTTCGGTTTTGCGGTCGTAAAAGAAATATCACAAAATGAATTGGATTATTATGCTGAAAGCTGGCTTATTAGAGCAGATGGAGATAAAAAGGTATATGAGGTTAACGGTGATGGCACAAAGCATTGGATAAATATTACGGCCGAAGAATTTACGGCGTCAGGAAGAAGCTGGGATATGATTTACATTATTAATGATCACGAAAGAGATTATTATACAACAGGAGCAGATATTGTTTAAATAAATAATTAATTTTAAAAAACAAATTATGAAAAACAAAAAAAGTATTGCAATTATTGTTTTAATTATTCTGATTATTTGCGGATTTTTTCTTTGGCAAACAGTGAATAATAATGATCAAACGCAAAGTCCTAAAAATAATATTGCTCTTGAGGAGTTGTTTAAAATAAATACTACTTTAGAAATGAATGATATGCAAAAGACGATTTATAATGAAGCAAAAATTAAACTTCAAGAAAATCCTGAAGATTATGAATCTCTCTTAAATTTAGCGCGATTAAAACAAGACCTGCTTGATCATGATGGAGCTATCGCGATGTATCAGGATTTAAGAGAAAAAAAGCCAGAGGATATTTTGCCATTGAATAACTTAGGGACAATTTATTATAATCAGAAGAAATATGAAGAAGCTGAAGAAATGTATTTGGCAATTCTTGAAATTACGCCGAAATGGACGAATTCATATCGTGAACTAACTAATATTTATAGATATCATTTGAAAGATAAAAAAGAAGAAATTGAATCATTACTGTTAAATGGAATGGAAAAATATCCGGAAATGAAAAATGACTTTATAGGGCTTTTAACTGTTTATTATGATGAAGTAGTTCCAAATAAAGAGAAAGCTATTGAGTATTATGAAAAATTAATTGCCCTATATCCTGGGAATGATAATTTTGAAGAAAGGCTGGAGGAGCTTAAAAATCAATAAAACAAATAGAAAAATAGATTTGATTTTAAAATATGGATCACAAAACAAAATATATTTTAATTTGCTTGATAGTGATAATCATAGTGATAATCATAGTGATTAGCGGAGTTTTTGTTTATACGAATCAAACTAATTACGAAATACAAAAAAAGAATATGCAAGACAACAATAAAGGCAATGCCGGCAATATTATTCCGATTATAAGCAGTAAAAAAGAAAAAGAGATTATTATTGACAATGATAAGAATTCAATTATTATTAAAGAAGGAGAAGAAATAATCGTTGGAGAATGAAGCCTGTAAAGCCGAAAAGTCTTGTTATATTTTTCTTGACGCTATTTTTTTAATTTTGTATAATGGGAATAGTTTAATTAATTAATTTTTAACTAACAGAAAATTTTATGAGAAAGAAGAAAAAAATAATTATTGCCGCGGCAGTTCTATTTGTTATTATAATAACAGCGATAGGAGGTTTTTGTTTTTATACAAAATGGCAGATGAGTAAAGAGCATTCAGTGGTTTATTTAAGCACTGGAGAAATTTATATCGGCAAACTATCCTATTTATCTATTCCGAAATTTAAACTTACAGACGCTTATCGTTTGCAAGCTGTAAAAGATGCGGAAGACGAAACTAAAACCAATTTCCAGCTTACTCCGTTAAAAGACGCGCTATGGTCGCCTCAAAAACTTTATTTAAATCCAGACCAGGTAGTTTTCTACGGACCTATTGAAGAAAACAGCAAAGCTGGCGAGGCATTGCAAAAAGCAGGTAAATAGAAAGGGAAGTTCATAAAGTCATAAAGTCGTAAAGTCAAAAGTATGAAGATAGAAAAATTTGAGGATATTATTGCTTGGCAGAAATCTAAGGAATTAACAGTTGATATTTATCAACAATTTAGAGATTGTAGAGATTTTGGTTTTAAGAACCAAATAGAACGAGCGGCTGTTTCTGTGATGAATAATATTGCCGAAGGTTTTGAGAGAAGAGGCGATAAAGAATTCAAGCATTTTTTGTTTATTGCCAAAGGTTCTTGTGGAGAAGTCAGGTCTATGCTCTATTTGGCTTTAGAATTAAAATATTTATCGAAAGATGATTTTAAAAAACTTTACAACTTATCAATAGAAATTTCTAAATTATTATCTGGTTTCATCAAAACCTTACGAAGTTCATAAAGTCAAAATTAGTCAAAAGTCTGACTTTAGACTTTATGACTTTACAAACTCTGTTGACTTTACAGACTTCATCAGTTATCCACAGTTAAAAAATTTATTGGAAATAGTATTTTATGGTATAATGCAATTAAGTTTTTAGTTAAGTTTAGAATAATAAAAGTAAAAAATTTGAATTTACCAAAAATTTTTCCTATAAGATCTTTCGTAATTCATTCTATAAAAAAGAGGAGGCAGGAATTCCCTTTCTCTTTTCTAAAAGGAGGAATTGCAAAGATTCAAGGGTCGACATAGTTTTTACAGGGAAAAATAATTTTGGTAAGAGAACGATATGCAACTTTATTAATTAGTTTAAAAAATTATGAATAAATTAAAAAGAATTGGGATGGTGGCGGTTTTAACGCTGGCGCTATCTCTATCGGTGAACAGCCATGCTATGGCGTTGACGCTTGGTAGCACAAGTGTGGCAACTAGTAATGCTACAGCAGCTGATTCTGGAGTACTAACGCTTTCTACTGGAACAACCACAACCTCAGGAACTACTGGAACAGTAACTATTGCTTCCGGTGCTTCAGCTGCCGCTTCTGGCGCAGTAGGTTTGGCTTCTGGAACAGCTACTTCTGCTGTTTCAGGTGCAATTACAATTGCTTCAGGTCAAACTTCAACAGCCGGCG
>DAOWDS010000033.1 GCA_030638895.1 Candidatus Moraniibacteriota bacterium
GATGATAATGAGAATATTAGCGAAGATGTTTCAAAAATTGCTAATGAAAATAAGCTCCCAGATAATATTGATGAAAATAATCCAGAGAAGAAAAAGATAGATAAAGAGTGGCTTACAGAAGAGGAAAAGAGCGACGATGAAGATGGTCAGCTAACAGTAGATGTTTATAAAACAAAAAATCTTATCATTATAAAATCAATTATTGGCGGAGTAAGTTCTGATGATTTAGATATTTCTGTTACAAGCGATATGGTGACTATAAAAGGAAAAAG
Source organism: Candidatus Moraniibacteriota bacterium (assembly GCA_030638895.1). Lineage (GTDB taxonomy): Bacteria > Patescibacteriota > Minisyncoccia > JAHIHE01 > JAGLIN01 > DAOWDS01. The sequence continues at coordinate 273 of DAOWDS010000033.1, forward strand.
GAATAATCCTGACGATGTAATGCCTGATGATTATTATTATCAAGAATGTTTCTGGGGCAATTTTTCGCGTTCAATTATTTTACCAAATGACATTAAAACAGAAGGAGTTGAAGCGACTATTAAAAATGGGATTCTTACCATAAAGCTTCCTAAAATAGAAAAGAACTCTTCTATGAAAATTGAAGTAAAAAATGAATAATTTATTGCTAAGGAATTTCAATTCTAAATTTTAATCTTATGGTATTTAATTTTTTTAAAAAACCTCCCTCTAGTTTTTTGGGGATTGATATAGGTACAACAGGCATAAGAATAGTTCAATTAGGACTACAGGATAAAAACATAATATTAGAAAACTATGCCTCAATAGAAACTAAAGATTATTTAGAAATTTTAGGAAGTGGAGTAAAATTAAATAATATAAAAATGTCTGATAGTAAGATAGCGAAAGATCTTAAAAAAATTATAAGTAAAGCGGGAATAGTATCAAAAAAAGTAGCAATGTCGATTCCAATATCCTCCGCGCTTTCGTCAATTATGATTTTACCCGATATTCCAGAAGAAGAAATTGCTAAAGCGGTTGACTTTGAAGCTAGACAATATATTCCTATGCCTATAAACGAAGTCGTTTTTGATTGGAGTATTATTGGCAGAGAAATACAGTCGGGAAATAGTAATGTTGTTGATAATTCAAGGCAAATAAAGAAAATTAAAATATTGTTAGTTGCAATTCCAAAAGAAACGACGAATAAATATATGAATATTGTGTCAGCATTAGATTTAAAATTAATTGCCCTAGAAACTGAATCTTTTTCTCTTGCAAGGTCTTTGGTTGCCAAGCAGAATGGAGCTTTTACAATTGTTGACATTGGAAGCAGGACTACAAATATAACTGTTGTTGAAAATGGTTTTGTTGTAGGAAGCCATATTGTTTTGGGGGCTGGAGGAGAAGAAATTACAAAAATTATTAGCCATGGATTTGACATTGACTTTAAGAGAGCGGATGTCCTAAAAAAGGACATTGGTTTCAGCGATAATAAAGGCTCGGAAAAGAAAATCTCTGAAGTTATATTGCCGATATTAAGTATTATTATTTCAGAAATTCAAAAAATAAATGAATCTCATTCTCGCGCTAGTAAGGAAAATATCAAAAAGGTTGTTTTAACAGGAAGAACTGCTAGTCTTTCAGGTTTAATTGAATACTTTTCAAAAGAGCTTAGTGTGCCAGTAGAAATTGGAAATCCTTGGAAAAACATTATATACGACAGTACACTAGACGAAGTATTAAAGAAAAATTCACCGTTTTTTTCAGTAGCTGTTGGTCTTGCATTGAGGGGTTTTGAAAAATAGAACATTTAAATGTTTAAATGATATATAATGAACAAGGAATATCTAAAAAAAATTTATGATTATTTGATTTCCAATAAGATAGCGGATAAAAAGCAAATAGATAAAGTATTTAAAGGATCTAGTAAGAATGGTCTAGATGTTTTTGATGTTTTAGTTAAAAAAAAGATAATAAACAAAGAAGATGCTGTTAAGATTAAGGCAAATTTATTAAATATTCCCTTTGTTGACTTAAAAGAAACAGTAATTGACAGTTCAGTTTTGAAGGAAGTTCCAGAAAGAGCAGCATTGTTTTATAAGTTTATACCATTTGGAAAAGTTGATGATTCTATTAAAATTGCGATGGTTGATCCTACAAACATTGACGCCCTAGACGCTTTAAAATTTATTTCAGTAAAGCATAATTTAAATACAAAAATATATATTACTTCTGTATCCAGTTTTAATATTGCCGTTAAACAATATAGGAAGTTTGGAGAAGAGCTTGAGAGCGTGTTGAAAAATGTTGACCAACAAATCATATACAAAGAAAAACCACAGAAAAAAAAGAAAAACACAGAAAGGATTTTAGAGGAAGCTCCAGTAGCTAAGATTGTTGATATAATAATTTCTCATGCCATAGAAGGCAAGGCTAGCGATATTCATATTGAGCCTAATGAAAATGATCTTAGAGTAAGATATAGATTGGACGGAATTTTGCATAATACTTTAGTTCTTCCAAAAAGAATTAGCGCCGCGGTTGTTTCCAGAATTAAAATACTCTCTAATTTAAAGATAGACGAAACTAGAAAACCGCAAGATGGAAGGTTTAGATTTAGTATTTCTTCCAACGAAAGTGTTGTGAAAAGTGTTGATTTGCGTATTTCAACCTTTCCTACTGTAAATGGAGAAAAAATTGTGATGAGAATTTTAGATACTTCCTCAGATATTAATAGCCTTGAAAATCTTGGTATCTGGAAAAGAGGGCTTGATGTTATCAATAAAAATATTAGCAAGCCATTTGGGATTGTACTTGTTACTGGTCCGACTGGATCAGGAAAATCAACTACGCTATACGCTATGCTTAAAATTCTAAATAAAGAAGGCGTAAATATAGTTACTTTGGAAGATCCTGTAGAATATTTTATGATAGGCATAAATCAAAGTCAGATACAGTCAGAAATAGGGTATACTTTTTCTTCCGGCCTAAGATCTATTTTGCGCCAGGATCCAGACATTATTATGGTAGGTGAAATAAGAGACAAAGAAACTGCGGAGCTGGCAACGCACGCGGCTCTAACTGGGCATTTAGTTCTGTCTACTTTACATACAAATAATGCCGTTGGAGTAATACCAAGACTTATTGATATGGGGATTGAGCCATTTCTTATCTCATCTTCTCTAAATGTTGCTATTGGACAAAGGCTTGTTAAAAAAATATGTAAGCATTGTAAGGAAGAGATAAAACCTTCCGTTGGTATAAAAGAGATTATTAAGAAAGAGCTTGACAAAATTCCAGAAGATCAAAAACAAGATTTGAATTTAAAGAATGGAATCAGGCTTTTTCGTGGGAAAGGCTGTTCTGAATGCAAGCAATCAGGAGCTTCTGGAAGAATGGGTATTTACGAGGTTTTATCCATGACTTCCGGAATAGAAGAAAAAATGTCTTTTAAAATCACAGAAAACGAGATAGCTAAAGAGGTGGAAAAACAAGGAATGATAACAATGAAACAAGACGGCATAATGAAAGCTCTTTTGGGATTTACCACGATAGAAGAAGTGTTAAGAGTTGCAGAAGACTAGAAACATACTAACATACTAACATACTAACATATTAACAATCTATAAATTTCTATATCAGTTTGTTAAAATGTTAATATGTTAATATGTTAATATGAATAACTATGGACCAAAATAGAAAAACAAAAGTTTTAATTATTGAGGATGATTCTTATATTTCTGAGATGTACAGAATTAAATTTGAATCTGAAAATTTTGAAACTGTTGTAAAAAACGATGGAGTTGAGGGGATAAAATTTATGGAAAAAAATATTCCAGACATTATTCTTTTAGATATAGTTATGCCTAAAATGGATGGATTTAGTGTTTTAAAAACAATAAAGAAAAATCCAAAATTGGATAAAATCCCTGTTATTCTTCTGACAAATTTAAGCCAAAAAGAAAACATTGAAAGAGGTTTTGACCTTGGCGCTAGTAGTTATATAATAAAAGCGCATTTTACACCATCAGAAGTTGTAGAAAAAATTAAAGAAGTTTTGAAAAATGAAGCATAAAGAGTATTTAGCATAAAGTATCAAGTATTTAGTATAAATATAGAAAAGTTTAACACTGTCGTGATGCCATATTTCATCGGTCGAAGTAAAAAAATTAAATATATTTCGTAGCAAAGGTTCTACAATTCTAAAGTGACTATGGAACCAGTGATTTAATATAAAATCAAAAAATTAAGTAATATATATTAAGTATTAAGTATTTAATTTTGCTTAATACTTAATACTAATTACTTAATACAAGATAAACATGACAAGTATTAATATTAAACAAGAGCTGGATAGCTTATTAATAAATACCGCGCAGGAAGGATCTTCCGATTTGCACTTATCAGTCGGACGTTATCCCACTCTCAGAATAGACGGGAGATTAATTCCGTTGACAAATAAGGAAATATTAACTCCTAAAAAAGCAAAAGAAATTGTTTATGCGTTTTTGGATGAAAAACAAAAAGAGAAATTCGAAAGAAATAAAGAGCTTGATATCTCTTATGAATTTGAAGGAAAAATCAGATTTAGGGTCAATATTTTTTATCAAAGAGGATATGTAAGCGCTGCTTTTAGGCTTATTACCTCTAAGATAAGAACCTTAGAAGAACTAAATATTCCAAGCATGGTTTATGATTTTACAAAACCATCTCAAGGGTTTATTCTTGTTGTAGGTCCGTCTGGACATGGCAAATCAACAACTCTAGCAGCGCTTATAGACAGGATAAATCATCAAAGATATGCTCATATAGTTACAATTGAAGATCCTATTGAATATGTATATACTCAAGACAGATGTATTATAAATCAAAGAGAAGTCTATTCTGACACGAAATCTTTTAATGCGGCCTTGCGCAGTGTTTTTAGAGAAGACGCGGATGTTATTCTTGTTGGAGAAATGAGAGATTCTGAGACAATAAGTACGGCTATTACCGCTGCGGAAACTGGACATCTTGTTTTTGCGACATTACATACAAATAGCGCTGCTCAAACAGTAGATAGAATTATTGACAGCTTCCATGCCGGCCAGCAGAATCAGATCAGAGCGCAGTTGGCTGGCAATCTTTTAGGAATATTGTCACAGCGTCTTGTTCCGAGAATAGAAGGAGGAAGATTGCCAGCGGTAGAGATAATGATAGCCAATTCAGCTGTAAGAAATTTGATTAGAGAAAATAAAAATCACCAATTGGATCTCGTTATTAATACCAGCGTGGACGAAGGAATGATTTCTTTGAATAGCTCTTTGGCAAGTTTGGTAAAAAACGGAGAAATATCTTTGGAAAACGCGGAAATTTATTCTACTAACATTAATGATTTGAAAATGATGATGCAAAAATAATAAATTTTATTTGCGCTTAAAGCGTAAAAGTGATAAAATAGAAAAAGTTTGACTTTATGCTTCTAGTATTTTTTAAAAAACTTTATTTAAAAATAAGAAAGGGGGTGAATTAGATGATAAAAATTAATCAAAAAGGTTTTACCTTAATTGAACTTCTAGTTGTTATTGCGATTATTGGTATTTTAGCGTCTATTGTTCTTGTATCTTTGAATGATGCAAGAAATAAGGGCTATGATACAGAAGTTAAATCTGAAATGGGTCAGATAAAAAATGCGATGGAAATATGTTATGACGAGAATAACGGCGCTTATACTCTTTGTAGCACTATTGCGCTTTTAGGCTTACCAGCGGCTACAGTCCCTCCTGCATGCAGTCAAGTTGCTTATACTATAGCAGTTACCGGTCAAACTTATAATATTTCAGCTAATTTATGTAGCAGTACTGATTTGTGGTGTGTTGATGAAACTGGTGTTGCAGTTGCGGCAGCAGTATGTCCGTAATATTTCTTAGACATGTTTATTTATAACATGCGCGTGTTAATAAAAAAGAGTAAATTTTATTTACTCTTTTTTAATTATTTGGTATAATTTTAACAAGTAGGTTCAATTTTTTTAAAAATTTATTGCGGAAATGCTTTTGTTGGCTATTTGTTTTCATCAACGCTTCTTAATATGTGCGGAAGCGTTTGCGTGGATGAATATAGGGGATTAGAGCATGATTCTGTTTGTGAATTATTTTGTGATTCAAAATATTTGTAAATATCCAATATCCAATTTCCTAATATTTTTCATTTATGTTTTTATTCTTCTTCATAATTTTTATTTTAGGTCTTGCTATAGGCAGTTTTTTGAATGTGATTATATTTAGATTAGAGAGCGGAGAAAAAATAATAAATGACAGGTCAAAATGCATGAATTGTAGGCATGTTTTGGAATGGCATGATTTAATTCCAGTTCTAAGCTTTGTTTTCTTAAAAGGCAGATGTCGGTATTGCGGCAATAAAATTTCTTGGCAATATCCATTTGTGGAAATTGCAACTGGAATATTATTTATTATAGTATCCAGTATCCAGTATCCAGTATCCAGTATTTTTTATTTATTATTTTGGTGTTATATTACTTCTGCCCTTATTGTTATTTTCGTCTATGATTTCAAGCATTACATCATACCTGATAAAGTGATTTTTCCGGCAATAATCGTAACATTAGGGTTTAATCTGTTTAATGATTTCGTTACACGTTACACGTTACACGTTACAAATAACAATTCTCAATTCTTAAACTTTTTATTTTCTGCTATTCTGGCAGGCGGGTTCTTTTACGCCATATTTGTTATTACTAAAGGCAAAGGAATGGGTGGCGGTGATGTAAAATTAGGATTTTTAATTGGATTAATATTAGGCTGGCCGCTGGTTTTGATTTCCTTATTTCTATCTTTCATTGCAGGGTCTGTAGCTGGAATGTTTTTAATGCTTATCGGAAAGAAAAAAATGAAGAGCGTAATCCCATTCGGACCGTTTTTAGTTTTAGGAACCTTTATAGCGTTGTTTTGGGGAGGCGGGATTATTAAGTGGTATATGAATATGATTATTTAATTATTCTCTCGCTAAATTATTATGTTGTCGTATCGTTATTATGAATAAAATTTACAATAATTAATTATAAGTCTCTAGGCGGTGATTATAGGCGCCTAGTGGCTATGAAAAGCTTATGTTTGGAATTTTTGAAAATCATCACAATATATATTCATGGTTTCCAAAAATGGAAAAAGCCACCTTTGATGTTTCACTGGTGTATTTTTTATTAATGTTTGGATTTAAGATTTTCTCTCTTTATTACCCTTTGTTTCTAATCTCAATAGGATTTTCAGTTTTGAATATAGGAAGTATTTATCTCCTCACGTATTCTGTAATTGCAATTTCTTCTGTAATAATAAATTATTACATTCACAAATTTAATCCGTCAAAAGTTGCAGCCTTTGGTATTGCTGGATATGGTATTTTTGCGCTTTTGATGCTTTTGAGCGGCAGCCATTTATTTATATCATGGATAAAAATGACAATTCCTTTTTCTCTGGCGGAATGGATTATAACAGCTGATTTATCAGGCAAATTAATTATTTTTTATATTGCGCAAATAGTTCTCGGTTTTTCAGCAGCAGCGTGGCTTGTGTCTCTTAGATTAATTTTAATGAAGTCAGAACCGAAAAATAAAAGCAGAAGTTTCGGCTGGTTTTATTCAA
>DAOWDS010000027.1 GCA_030638895.1 Candidatus Moraniibacteriota bacterium
TACAGAGGAGAATATGAAATATATCTATCTAATGTTGCTTTGGGAAAATTAGTTTCTCATGTTCAAGATCAAAACAGTGGTATTGAGTCTGAAGATGGTATGCAAAAAATTGCACTGGAAGCAAAAAATACAATTGATCATGTAAAAAGGGCTGTTGAGCTTGGTCCAAATAGTGCCTCCTTTTACCAAAGATTTGCATCTTTGTATACAATATTAAATAAAGATTTAAATATTGAAAAAGCAGACGAATGGGCGATTACAGGATATCAAAAGGCGATTGAGCTAGAGCCAACTAATCCGATTTTTCATACTGAACTTGGCAGGATATATGTTTTTCAGTTTTATAAATTAAAAGCGGATGATAAAGCCGATCTTGCTATTAAAGAATTTCAAAAAGCGATTGAATTAAAAGATGATTACGCTGACGCAATTTTGGAATTGGGGCTTGCTTATGAAGCGAAAGGGGATTATGAAAAAGCAATTGAAACTATAAGCCATCTTGAAAACATCAGAAATATAAGTGTGAATACCGCATTCCAGCTTGGAAGAATATATTATAATTTTGGAAAAAACAATGAGGCAAAAAACATATTTTTGGAAATAATAAGACTTAATCCCAATAATTCAAACGCGCGTTACAGTCTTGGTTTAATTTATGAAAAAGAAAAAAATAATCAAGCGGCGCTTAGAGAATTTGAACTTGTTTTATCTTTAAATCCGGATAATCAGGAAATTATAGAAAAAATTGACGAACTAAAAGAACTTATAGAAGAAGAAATTAAAAAATCAGAACCGGTTCCGGAGCCGATCGTAGAGGAGGAAAGCGTTGAAGATGAAATAGTGGAAGAATAAACTTATTATATTGCTAAATGGCTAAATTGTTGTATTGCCATATTAGAGAAGGAGTAATGAAACTGCAATTAAAAAACCCACCCCAGCCCTCCCTTATCAGGGAGGGAGCCAAAAAGACCCTCCTGATAAGGGGGTTGGGGGGGGGTTAAAAACACACAAGACTGTATATTATCACCATACAAAATTAACTGGATTCCCGTCGGAATTTATGCTGAATTTATTTCAGCGAGCGAATGACAATTTAACAATACAACAATTTATTTATATGAAACATAAATTAAAAATTGAAATCATTGGCAATAAAGTGAGTATATTTTTGTTAGATAAAAAAGGAAATATTATTTCTAAATCAATCTGGATTGATAATCGAGATTTGTCGGAAAAACTTCTTGTCAAAATAGATAAATTATTAAAGAAAAATAATATCACTTTTTCAAATATTTATAAAGTTGATTTTGGTTGTGATTCTCCTTATTATAATCAAAAAGAAAAAAAGATGTTAATTGATGAAAATATACTATCGAAAAATAAATGCGGTTTTACAACTTGGCAAATTGGAGAAATAACGGCGAAGGTTTTTAATATGTTTAAATGATTTTTGGGGTTGACTGAAGCTAAAAAATAGTGTATACTACAAGTATAATAATAGAATAAACAATAAAAAAGGGTGAATGATCACTTCTTTTTTTATTTATCTATTATGTATGCTTCAAGATGAAGAAATTTCGAGTTTAAAAAAGATTTGGAATCTAAAAAGAACAAACAAAAACAAAGGGGTGACCTAAATATAAAGGTCAAAAAATGAGATTAGAAATAAAAAACAAAAATAACAAAAACAAAATTAAGCTTTTCGTGGTTGCGTTTTTTGTATTGCTTCAAATTAATTTTGTACACACAGCTTTATCTGCAACGATGAAAGCGCAAGAAATGATTGATTTAATGAATGAATCGAGAATAGAGGCTGGTTTAAGTCCGCTAATTATTAATGGAGAATTATCTAGAGCTGCAATGGCAAAGGCAAATGACATGTTTGCAAATCAATATTTTGACCATAACAGTCCTAGCGGAAAGACTCCTTGGAATTTTATTAAATCTGCTGGATATGAATATCAATTTGCAGGAGAAAATTTGGCAATAGATTTTATTACAGCTAAAGCAGCCCATAAAGCATTAATGGAAAGCTCATCTCATCGAGCGAATATTCTAAATACAAGATATACAGAAATCGGTGTTGCTGTTATTGAAGGGCATTTTGAAGGGAATAATAGTATTATTATTGTTGAGGAGTTTGGAGTGCCGCTTCAAAAAAAAGAAGTCATTAATGTTAATATGCAAGAATTAGAAATTGAAATTGAACAAAGGATGAATGAAATTAATACTGAAGCTGTAAAAACAAATATTCAAAAAGTAAAAAGTGAAAAAAGTATTCAATCAAAGATTGAAGAAGGCTTAGATAAGAATTCAATCGTTAGCGGAGAGGAAATATATTTAAACGAAGAAAAAATAACTTTAGCTGAAGGTAGTTTTAACGGTGTTTGTGAAGCGGAAAATGTAATTTATGTTGAGCAAGGATTTATTAATGAAAATAATTATATTAATAATAAAATACAAACAGAAAGCAAGGCGGCTGAGAGAGAAAATATAATTTTAATTAATAAAGCTCATACAGCAGGCGGCAGCTTTAATAGTCAAAAATCGGTCTATGAGGCAAACAGTGGAGCAATAAAAAATGATTTAATTATTCAGATAGCGCTCTTTTATGCAGTAACATTTTTTATGTTAGTTTTTAGTCCGACGCCATTTATTTGCCAAAATGTGAAAAAACTTTTTCAAAAAAATTAATCAGAGAAAAATTGCTAAATTTTATATCATTATTATCAGTAAAAACCTTTTATTTAAGAGATAAATTCAAAGTTTTTGACAGTTTTTCTTGTCAAAGACAAAGATCTGTGATAATATATAAGTATCAAGATGTATGGTGTATATGTAAATATACATCCAAAGGTCCATATATATCTGCTTTTTTTGTATCAAATTATATAAATTGCTAAATTGTTATTCTGCTCGCCAACTGGCGGACAGGATGATAAAAATTTAGCAGTAGTACAATTTAACAAGTTAACAATTTAATGAAATGAATAATTATGAACTACTTTATATTCTTCCTTCTAATATGACGGGCAAAGAAATCAAATCTACTTTTTTAGATATAGAAAAAGAAGTTCTGAAGATAGGAGGAAAGAAACTTGAGATTTTGCTTAACCACCCCTTTTTATTAAAGACGGAGATGTCAAAAGAAGAAGGTTCTGAGGAGTTAAAAAAACTTCCAGTGGTAAAACGCAAACTAGCATACTCTATAAAAAAAAATCGCTTTGGATTCTACTGCCTTTTTAATTTCAGCATTGATGGAAATAATCTTAAAGAAATTGATAAATGCCTTAAAGCGAATAAAAATATTCTAAGGTATTTTATACTTCAATCTGATCCGATGAGTAAAGAAAAATTAATTCAACTGCAAAAACTGTTTGCTAGAAAAAAAGCCGAGCAAGACAAGGAAAAAAGAAAAGAAGAAGCAAAAACAGCTGAAAAAATGAAAGCAAAAGATGAAAGAAAAATTTCAAAGATTGAGGAAAAAGAAACTTTAGCAAAAAAGGAGAAGGAAATAATGTCAAAAGAAAATATCAAAAAGAAAGAAGAGAAAACAAATAAACAAATAATATCAAAAGAAACAGTGGAAAAGGGCAATAAGAAACAAGAAGAGAAAGAAGAGAAAGAAGAGAAAACAATAATCAAGAAGAAGAAAAAGAAAATAAAACTTGAAGACTTAGAAGACAAGCTTGACGAAATCCTTGAAGATTCAATGATTTAAATTACAAAAATTAAATGTATTATAATTTAACAATTTAACAAAAAAATATGAACTTCAACAAAGCCATAATAATAGGAAGAGTAACAAAAGATCCCGAAACTAGGACTACTCCAAACGGCCAGACCGTAGCTTCAATCGGTGTAGCGTCTAACAGGGTTTGGAATACAAATAGCGGAGAAAAGCAAGAAAAAGTTGAATTTCACAGTATTGTTGCTTGGGGAAAACTTGCTGAAATATGCGGACAATACCTTGTAAAAGGACAATTAGTTCTTTTTGAAGGAAGACTGGAAACTAGAACATGGGAAGGTCAAGACGGAGTTAAAAGGTCAAAAACAGAGATAATAGCAGAAAATATGCAAATGGGACCGAGGTCAAGATCTCAAGAAGAGAATTCGTCTTATCAGGCTAAAGAAACTCCTGTGCAGAACAATACCGATCAGAATCAAATGAAAGAGCAAGTTCCCAAAGAGAATGACTCTAATGATGAAGAAATAAAGATTGAAGATATTCCGTTTTAAACAAATTTTAAACTTAACCAATTATGATGAATCATAATATATTACAGCCTAAAAAACAATGCTTGTTTTGTATTGAAAAAGAAAGGGATGCGGATTATAAAGATCCTCAAACATTGAGGAGGTTTATAAATCAGCGCGCAAAAATTATGCAACCAAAAAGAACAGGAGCTTGCGCAAAACACCAACGACAAGTTGCAAACGCGATAAAAAGAGCAAGATTTATGGGATTGTTGCCATACGTAAGTAAATAGATTTAGATATTATAACAAAAAACATACCGACTTTAAAATTGGCATGTTTTTTTTATTGTCATTGCGACTAATTGTTCTCGCAATTACATCTGAAGATGAGGTCGCTTCACATTACTTAAGCTTGAGCAGCCTCAACTTCTTTCTTCGCTGCCTGATTTATTTTACTAATAATCTCGTTCGCAATTTTTGGATTTTCTTTCAAAAATCTCTTGCTAGCCTCATTGCCCTGGCCAAGTTTATTCTCTCCATAATTATACCAAGCTCCGCCTTTTTTAACTATTCCATATTTAACTCCAGTATTTAAAATATCTCCATAATAAGAAATTCCCTCATTGTACATAATGTCAAATTCAGTTGTTTTGAACGGTGGAGCAACTTTATTTTTTACAACTTTCGCTTTTACTCTATTTCCAATTATATCTTCTCCTTTCTTTATCTTTGCCGATCTTCTAACCTCAATTCTTACCGAAGAATAAAATTTAAGAGCATTTCCTCCAGTTGTTGTTTCGGGGTTTCCAAATACAATTCCAATTTTCATTCTAATTTGATTGATAAAAACAACAGTCGTATTTGATTTATGCACAATTCCAGCAAGCTTTCTGAGAGCCTGGCTCATAAGGCGAGCTTGAAGTCCCATATGAGAATCGCCCATCTCTCCCTCAATTTCGGCCTTGGGAGTTAGAGCAGCCACAGAATCAATAACGACTAAATCAACGGCGCTGGACCTAACCAGAGCTTCTACAATTTCCAAAGCCTGTTCCCCGCTGTCTGGTTGAGAAATTATTAAATTGTTTGTTTTAACTCCAATTCTTTTTGCATACTCAGGATCAAGAGCATGCTCTGCGTCCACAAAGGCGGCTGTTCCATCTTTTTTTTGAAGCTCAGAAACAATGTGTAATGATAAAGTTGTTTTTCCGCTTGATTCAGGGCCATAAATTTCAATTATTCTTCCTTTGGGAATTCCACCGCCAAGAGCGATATCAAGCGAGATTGAACCGGTTGAAGTAAATTCAACATTCATAGTCTTAGTCTCTCCGAGTTTCATTATAGCTCCTTCACCAAATCTTCTTTTGATTTCATCTAGAGTTTCATTTATTAGTTTTTGTTTTTTTTCGTTATTGTCATTAATTTTTTTATCTTCTTTTGCCATAAATTTTAAATTAAATTGTTAAATGACTCAATTGTCATTCTGAAACAAGTTCAGAATGACAAGATTGTTAAAATGTTAGTATGTTTACGGTCCTATAAATTCTATTTTTTCATTTAAATATATATTTTCTTTATTGTTTTCTTCAAATATATTATTTTCTAAAAAATCAACTGGAACAGGCTCAAGCTTTTTTTCGTAGATTATATTCCTTATTTGTCTGGAAGTCCTATTAAACCTGTTTGTAGCTTCAATATTAAGAACATTGTTGCCAGGTTTCAATAAAATTATTTCATTAAAATATCCGTCATAATCAACAAAAACATCTTCTCCGTTTATTTTTAAAACTGATTGAACTTCTGTTTGTCCGGCAATTTCTATTTCCGACTTATCTGATATTTGATCAACAATTGGATTTGAAATAAAAAGATATGGCGTTGAGTTAAAAGAACTAATCTGATGCCATAAATAGTATCCAATGATAAACAAAATGAATAAACTAAAAAAAACAGTTAATATTTTCGGGGTTATTATTATATAATTAGAAATCAAAAGTTTTTTTTCTTTAGTGGACTTTTCTTTGTTTTTATTTTTCATTTTAACATCAATCGCTTTTTCTTTACTGTATAAATCAACCATTTTTTGCGCGTTAGAGCCAATAAGTCGTGAATAGCTTTTGATAAATCCTTTAACATATACATCAGGAGGAAGTTTATTATAATTATTCTCTTCAATATCTTCAAGATAGCTCGTTTTTATTTTTAATTTTTCACTAACTTCTTTTATTGAAATTCCTTTTTTCTCTCTTTTTCTTTTTAAGAGTTCTCCGGCAGTTGCAGTAATATTTACTTTTTTAGTTTTAAATTGAGTTAACATGTAAATAAATTGTTAAATTATTGTATTGTTAAATTGTCATCCTAAATTCTTCACTAGTTTCATGATCTCTTTATGTTTTATTAATTTATCTAAAATTTTACCCAAAATTCAAAATTTATTGTTCTTCTACTTCACCTTCTTTGTTATCTCCGCCATCCCTCATTCCATAAACTTCTCTTGGTTTTGCTCCGTTTGCGGGACCTACTATGCCTTGTTCTTCCATTAAATCAAGTAGCCGAGCGGCGCGGGCATATCCAACCCTAAGCCTTCTTTGCAAAAGTGAAGCGGAAGCTTTTTCGGCGTTCATCACGGTTTCAATTGCTTCATCATACATATCGTCATCAATTATGTTATCATTGCCAGCTAAATCAATTGAGGATTTTTTTGCTTCTGTTATTTCTTCGTTATATTCAACTTTTTCCTCTTTCTGTTCTTTGAGAAATTTTACAACCATTTCAACTTCTTCTTCTGAAATAAACACTCCTTGAATTCTTTTCGGTTTGTTTGAATCATTGGAAAGATAAAGCATATCTCCATTTCCAAGAAGTTTTTCTGCTCCAGACATATCAATAATGGTTCGAGAATCAATCTGACTTGCCACCTGAAAAGCAATTCTAGCGGTTATATTCGCCTTAATTAATCCCGTTATAACTTCAACTGACGGTCTCTGAGTTGAAAGAACCAGATGAATTCCTACAGCTCTAGCCATTTGAGCCAATCTAACAATTGCTGCCTCAACTTCTCTTCCATGCGTTGACATAAGATCGGCAAGTTCGTCAATAACGATTATAATATAAGGTAAAATTTCTTTTTGTTTATATTTTGTCTGTATGGTCTGATTATATGATTCAATGTTTCTACAGCCTAAATGGCTTAAGATTTCATACCTATTTTCCATTTCTGAGATTGTCCACTTTAAAGAATTAATAGCTTTTTCGGGATCGGTTATAACTGGTGTCAAAAGATGAGGGATATTATTATAAGAAGAAAGCTCAACTCTTTTTGGATCTACCAGAATAAGCTTAAGCTTTTTGGGAGAATTTTGAAAAAGCAGTCCAGTAATTAAAGTATTAATGCACACTGTTTTTCCGCTTCCAGTAGATCCGGCAATCATAAGATGCGGCATCTTATCAAGATCAGCAAAAATCGCATTGCCAGCAACGTCTCTGCCTAAAATGATGTTCAAATTGGATTTTCTGTTATAAAATTCAGCAGAATTTAGCATATTTTTCATTCTAACTATAGCTATAGATTGGTTTGGCAATTCAATTCCAACCAATGATTTTCCTGGAATTGGAGCTTCTATTCTTAAAGAGCGAGCCGCGAGAGAAAGAGCAAGATCATTTTGAAGAGAAGTTATTCTACTAAGCTTTATTCCAATTGACGGTTTTAAAGTATATTGAGTAACCGTAGGACCGACATTTACCTCTCCCATTGTAACCTCAATGCCAAAATCGGAAAGTGTTCTTTTTATAATATTTGAATTGGCTTTTATGTCCCCGCTAGTAGGATTACTGTCTCTTCCATTTAAAAGGTTTGGTGAAGGATTTTTCCAGTTTTTCATTCTTTGTTTATTATTTTTAATAGCCGTATCTTCAAAATCCAATTCTTCTAAATTTATATCATCTTTATCAGATTCCGAATTCTTAAAGGATTCGGAATCTTCGGTTTCTTTGTTAATATCACTATTTTTTTCTATCGCTTTAACTGAAAATCTTGGTTCTTTTTTGTTTTTCTTAATTTTGTTTGCGATAGAAAAAAGCAGCCCCCCCTTTTTTTCTTTATTTTTTCCGACTATATTTATTTTAAGAGCGCTTTCTTCATTCTTGTCATTGTTATCTTCTGTATTTTTTCTATCAAGGCTAAGCCTATTTGTTTTTCGCGCAAATTTAATCTTACTTAATAAATCCATAAATGATACATCAAAAGTCAGTAATAATGATATTATAAATAACGCAAAAATAATAATTAAGCCTCCCCATTTGCCAATTAGACTAACCAAAATCCATGCCAAAATTAAACCTAAAAAACCGCCTCCAGTTCCTGACTTTGCGACTTCAAGCATTACAGCCGGTTCATAAAAAATATGCATAAAAGAAAGCGTGGAAAAAATCATTGTTACTATTCCAAGCATAGAGATTCTGCTTTCAAAAATATTTTCGGCTTTAAGCATTTTCCATCCCCACAAAATTAAAGCGAACGGAAAAAGAATAATTCCCCATCCAAATAAAATTTTTATGATTTCGCTCAACTTTTTTCCGAGTTCTCCAGCCAAATCTGCAAAGCTTAAAATGCTTATTAGCGCTAAAACAAAAAGAAAAATAGCTATAACGTCTTTTTTTATCCAATCGTCAATTTCAATTTGCGAAAGTCCGAATGGCAGACTATTATAACTTCTTCTTTTTCTTCTTTTTCTTGACATATAATTACTAAATTGTTAAATTGTTAAATTGTTAAATTGAAATAAGCCATTTAATAAATTTTGACAATATAGCAATTTAATAATTTATTTCCTTATTCTATTATAGCTTAAAATCACAGTTAAAGCAAAATGGATTATATTGTTAAATGGCTAAATTGTCAAATTGTCATTTCTATGGGAACTAGACTGCCTATCCAGTGGGCAACAAAATCACAAAAAGCTCCACAGTCCCAAACATTTGGGAACAATGGAGCCAGCAAGTCCAACAGTTTAAGTAATGTAGCAATTTAACAATTTAATCTATTCCTCTCTTTTATCAATATTCCTGAAATATCCAGTGCCTGACGGAATTAGTCTTCCAATAATGACATTTTCTTTAAGTCCTCGGAGCTTGTCTTTTTTTCCGGTAGTGGCGGCGCCTATCAAAACTCGCGCTGTTTCCTGAAAAGAAGCGGCTGACAGAAAGCTTTCAGTAGTCAGAGACGCTTTTGTTATTCCTAAAAGCAGTTGATCGGCTATAGCGGGGTTTTTTATCTTATCTGTTATGTTTTTGTTCTCTTTATTTTCTCTTTCAATTTCATCGTTAGCTTCAGTTAATTGAGCCTTTTCTAAAATGTCTCCTATTAGCAGGTTAGTATCTCCAGTTTCTCTAATTCTCACTCTTGAAAGCATTTGTCTTATAATGATTTCAATATGCTTATCATCAATACCTTCTCCCTGCGAAGTGTAAACTTGCTGTACCTCTTTGATAATATATTTTTGAACTTCTTTAATTCCTTTTAATTCAAATAAGTCCTGAATATCAACATGACCTTCAGTTAGTTGCTGTCCCATCGTTATTAATTCATCCTTTTTAACCAAAATTGAAGTATCTTTGTCAGCCACATAACTTTTTACATCTTCAATTTTTTCTTTGTCAGCTGCTTCTTTTACTTTCGGTTTGAATTTTATATGAATAATTCTTGAATCCTGAGTTTCTTCAATATTTTCAACTATGCCATCAACTTCGGAAATTATCGCTTTTCCCTTTGGAAGCCTTGCTTCAAAAATTTCTTCAACTCTAGGAAGGCCTTGAGTAATATCTTTGCCGGTAACACCTCCGCTATGGAATGTTCTCATGGTGAGCTGTGTGCCCGGCTCTCCAATCGCTTGAGCAGTAACTATCCCAACTGCCTGTCCTATTTCAACTAGTTTATTCTTTCCGAGATCATACCCATAACATTTTTGACATACTCCTCTTTTGGCTTTGCAATTGACAATTCCCCTAATCAATACGCTTTGGATCCCAGCCTTTTCTATTTGTTCTGCATTTTCTTTGTTGATTTGATCTTGAGCCTTAACAATAATTTTTTTAGTTTTTGGGTCTTTAATATCTTTTAATGCCGTTCTACCTTTTAGTCTCATTGATATTGTTCGGCCTATATCCAAATGTTCATTGGCAATAATTTCGGTTCCGTTTGTGTCATGGCAATCTTTTTCGTGAATAATGACATCTTGCGCGACATCAACAAGTCTTCTGGTTAAATAGCCGGCTGTTGAAGTTCTAAGAGCTGTATCTGCCATTCCCTTTCTGGTGCCATGAGTGGATATAAAATATTCCAAAACATTAAAACCTTCCTTAAAGCTGCTTTTGATAGGAAGTTCAATTGTTTCTCCTGACGGATTGACAACTAGTCCTTTCATTCCTCCCATCTGAGTTATAACAGCCCAATTGCTCCTTGCTCCAGAATTAATCATATACGCAACGGGACTTTCCTTTCCTATAGTAGCTGGAATTTTTTGAGCTATCTTACTTTTAATATCATTCCAAACTTCTATTGATTTTATTCTTCTTTCGTTTTCCGTAAGCAATCCTTCTTCATACTGCTCTCTAATTTTATCAATTTCTCTGTTTCCTTCCTTTAAAAGTTCTTTCTTAACATCTGGAATTTTAACATCATTCATCCCCCAGCTTAACCCAGACTTAGTCGCATATTTAAATCCAAGGCTCTTAATTTTATCAATTAATTTTACAGTCTTTTCTTCTCCAATTATATCTAAAGCATCTGCTATAAGAGCTTTAAGAGTGCTAGAGTCCATAATCTTGTTTATAAACATCAATTTTTTTGGCAATGATTGATTAAAAATTATACGGCCAACAGAAGTTTCAATAAAGGGTTTTTCGTGTTCTAAAATCCTGTTTCTAACGCCAGAAACAGGATTTTTAGCCTCAGTCCATGAATGATTTCTGAGTTTTATTTTGGCTCTAAGGCTGATTAAGTCAAGTTCATAGGAAATTATTGCCTCTTCAAAAGAATTAAAAGCCTTACCTTCTCCTTTTGCCCCATCTACAATTTTAGTCATATAATAACAGCCTAAGACTATGTCTTGAGAAGGAATTACTATAGGATCTCCAGTTGCAGGCTTTAGAAGATTTCTAGAAGAAAGCATTATTTCTTTTGATTCCTTTTGAGATTCTTCAGTAAGAGGAAGATGAACAGCCATTTGGTCTCCGTCAAAATCAGCGTTAAATGCCTTACAAACCATTGGATGAATTTGAATAGCTTTTCCTTCAATCAAAACAGGATAAAAAGCCTGAATTCCGAGACGATGCAAAGTTGGAGCGCGATTAAGAAGAACTGTTTTATTTTTAATTACTTCTTCAAGAATATCCCAAACTTCTGTTATTTCTTGTTCTATTAATTTATTCGCGCTTCGGACATTATACGCAAAACTTCTTTCTATAAGCTCTTTCATTATAAAAGGCTTAAAAAGTTCCAAAGCCATTTTTTTAGGAAGTCCGCACTGGTTAAGTTTTAGAGTCGGACCAATTACAATAACCGAACGAGCTGAATAATCAACGCGTTTTCCCAAAAGATTCTGCCTGAATCTTCCTTGTTTTCCCTTTAGCATGTCAGCAAGCGATCTTAATTGCCTTCTCTTTCCTGTAGCTGCCATTGTAGCTTGTCCTCTTCTGGCGCTATTGTCAATAAGCGCGTCAACGGCTTCTTGTAACATCCTTTTTTCATTTCTAGAAATAACTTCTGGAGCACCGAGTTCTATAAGTTTTTTAAGTCGATTGTTTCTATTGATAACTCTTCTGTAAAGATCATTAAGATCAGAAGTCGCGAATCTCCCGCCATCCAACTGCACCATAGGTCTTAAATCAGGAGGTATGATAGGAATAACGGTTAAACACATCCATTCGGGTTTTATTTCCGCTTTTGCAAATCCTTGCGCGAGTCGCAGCCTTTTCATCATTTTTTTTCTTTGAACGGAAATTTTGGGTAATTTGACAACCTCTTTCTCTAATCTTTTGGCTAGTTTTTTTAAATTAATATCGTTCAGAGCTTTTCTTATAGCCTCAGTTCCTATATTAGCCTTAAAGACGGATGCATATTTTAAAGAAAGGGTTCTATATTTAACTTCGGAAATAACTTTAAGTTTTTTAATGCTTCTTAACTCTTCTTTTGCTGCGTCTCTTGCTTCTTTAATGTCGTTAATTTCTGGAATTGTTAAAGCTTTTTTCTCATCCGCGGCATTTTTAAAAGACAAGCCCTTAATCCTTAATTTATATTCAGCTTCAATTTTATCAGAAACCACTTTTCTTTCATCTTCATTAACATCCGTAATTAAATAACTTGCAAAATAAATAACTCTTTCCATCTCCTGAATAGACATATTAAGCATCAAGCCGATACTTGAAGGTACTCCTCTTAAAAACCAGACGTGAGAGATAGGTACAGCTAGCTTTATATGTCCCATTCTATCTCTTCTTACTATAGATTTTGTAACTTCAACTCCGCATTTATCGCAAACAATGCCCTTGTATCTTATTCTTTTATATTTTCCGCAGTAGCATTCCCAGTCTTTTGTCGGTCCGAATATTTTTTCACAAAACAGCCCGTCTTTTTCTGGTCTCTGAGTTCTGTAATTTATTGTTTCCGGTTTAAGAACTTCTCCGCAAGACCAATCTAAAATTTCTTCTGGACTGGCAAGTTTCAGCCTTACTGCCTGAAAATCTTCAACTTTTGTTCCTGTATTTGTCATATATTTTTAAATTATTATATGATTAAATTGTTGTAAAACTAAATTGTTACATTGTTGGATTGTCCCCGTTGGCTCTTTAGGTCTGTGGAGCCTGTTTGCAAAATCCAGAGTTTAGGTTTTAACCTGTAAAAGATACAATAACCAAGACACAAACATCAAAAAAGATCCAATAATCAATAATCAAATTCCAAACTTTTGATATTTAATTTTTATTGATTATTTTTTGGTTATTGTTTCTTGTATCCTTGGTTATTGTTTGCCGATGTATCTTGCATCTTGTTTCTTAAAACAGTATTTTTGTTTTTTTAAATAATTATTCCATTACTCTTCCTTATTTTCCTCTTTTTCCTTCTCGACTTTCTCTTCTTTCGCTCCTATAAGATTAACGCTTAAGCCAAGAGCTTTTAGTTCATTTAATAGAACATGAAATGAGGCGGGAATATGAGGGCTCTTTATCGGTTCGCCTTTTATGATTGATTCATATGCTTTTGATCTTCCAAGAACATCGTCTGATTTTATAGTTAGTACTTCTTGTAGGGTATGAGCAGCTCCATGTCCTTCAAGCGCCCAAACTTCCATTTCTCCAAATCTTTGTCCGCCAAACTGGGCTTTGCCACCAAGCGGCTGCTGCGTGATAAGAGAGTATGGGCCAATAGAGCGCATATGTATTTTATCTTCAACGAGATGATTCAGTTTTAATATATAAGTAACTCCCACGGTAGTTTTGTTTTCAAAAGATTTGCCGGTTTTTCCGTCAAAAAGCTGGACTTTCCCATTTTCCGGAAGATTGACTTTTACAAGCTCCTCTTTGATTTGTTTTTCAGTAACGCCATTTAAAGCTGGACAGGCAACTTTATATCCTTGTTTGCTTGCTGCCCATCCGAGATGAGTTTCAAGAATTTGACCGATATTCATACGGCTAGCCACACCGAGAGGATTTAAAATTATATCAACAGGAGTTCCGTCTTCTAAATAAGGCATATCTTCAATGGGAAGAATTGTTGAGATAACGCCTTTATTTCCATGCCTGCCGGCTAATTTATCCCCAACTTGTATTTTTCTCAACTGAGCGACGCTTACTTGTATTTTTTTTATAACGCCGCTGGAAAGTTTATCTCCCTGATCTCTTGAAAATATTTTTATATCAACTACTTTTCCCTGTTCGCCATGTTGCAAATACAAAGAAGTATCTTTCACGTCTCTTGCTTTTTCGCCAAATATGGATCTTAATAATCTTTCTTCCGCTGTTAAATCGCTTTCTCCTTTTGGCGTAATTTTTCCGACCAAAATATCTCCAGATCTGACTTCGGCCCCGATTCTTATAATTCCGTCTTCGTCTAAATCTTTTAATTTTTCTTCTCCGACATTAGGAATGTCTCTGGTTACAATTTCAGGACCAAGTTTTGTATCTCGAACATCAATTGAGAAGTCTTCTATATGAATTGAACTAAACCTGTCATCCTCAACAACTTTTTGTGAAAGTATTATAGCATCTTCAAAATTACATCCGCCCCAAGGCAAAAACGCTACCATCAAATTTTGACCAAGCGCGATTTCTCCTTCTTCTGTTCCAGAGCCATCAGCAATAAGCTGCCCTTTTTTTACTAGCTGCCCCTTTTTTACTCTTGGACGCTGTGTCATACATGTGGCGGCGTTTGATCTAATAAAGCTGGAAAGATTGTAATTTATAAATTCTAAACTTTTATTAGCAGTGTTTTTAAAAGGTATGCTTTTAATTTTTATATGAGATCCATCAACTTCAACAATCTTTCCATCTGCTTGTGTGAGAACAACATGGCCGGAATCAAGCGCAACTTTTTTTTCAAAGCCTGTTCCGACTACTGGAGACTGTGGAATAATACAAGTGACAGCTTGGCGTTGCATATTTGATCCCATAAGAGCTCTATGCGCGTCATCATGCTCAAGAAAAGGAATAAGAGATGTTGCGACACTGATTGCTTGATTGGGAGATATATCCATAAAATCCACTTTTTCTGCTTCAATTATTCCTGGTCTGCCTTTTATTCTTGCTTGAACTTCTTTTTGATTAAATTTGCAAGAGTTTTTTTCAAAAGGTATGCTTGCATGAGCAATAGTAGCTTCTTCTTCTTCTGTAGCGTCTAAATATACTATTTCGTCCGTTGCTTTTCCATTTTTAACTTTTCTATATGGAGTTTCTAAAAAACCATATTCATTAACTTTTCCATAAACAGAAAGATGTCCGACTAGTCCGATATTTGGTCCTTCCGGAGTTTGAATTGGACAAATTCTTCCATAATGGCTGCGATGAACATCGCGAACTTCAAATCCAGCTCTTTCTCTTGTAAGTCCTCCAGGACCCATGGCAGAAAGGCGTCTTTTGTGCTCAAGTTCAGCTAATGGGTTTACTTGGTCCATAAATTGGCAAAGTTGACTAGACATAAAAAATTCTCTTATAACCGCGATAAGAGGCCTTGTATTTATAAGTTGAGAAGGTGTAACTGTATTGGAGTCAAGGGTGCTTATTCTGTCTTTGATATTTCTTTCAACTCTCATAAATCCCAACCTAAATCTTTCTTGAACAAGCTCTCCAACCATTCTCACTCTTCTATTTCCAAGATGATCAATATCATCGCCGACAGCATTAAAAGAATTATTAAGCTTGATGATTTTTTTGATAGTTAAAACTAGATCGTCAGGCTGAAATACTCTATGAGAAACAGAATCTTTAAGATCAATACTAAGCCTCTGGTTTATTTTATGTCTTCCAACCTTGCCAAGATCATACCTGTCAAATTTAAAAAACATTCCCTTGATCAACTGTTTGGCGTTATCGGCAGTTGCTAAATCTCCGGGTCTGATTCTTTTATAGACTTCAATAAAACCCTCTGCTTCAGATTTTGCTAAATCTTTATTTATGGTCTCTTTTATAAATTTTACATTTCCAGTATCAACATCAGAGAACAACTTTAATAATTCTTCGTCAGATCCTTCCTTAAAAGCTCTTAATAACGAGGTAATAGCAACCTTTCTTTTTTTGTCTATTTTGACAAAAATAGCGCCGCTTGCTTCTGTTTCTATTTCAAGCCACGCTCCTCTTGTTGGAATTAATTTAGCGCCAAAATATTTTTTATCTTCTTTTTCGGAAGAAACGCTAAAAAATACTCCGGGAGATTTTATAAGCTGTCCAACAACTACTCTTTCCACTCCGTTAATAATAAAAGTTCCGCGCTCTGTCATAAGAGGGAACTCTCCAAAATAAATTTCTTGTTCTTTTTTTGTTTTTAATTTGACGTTTGTCAATCTAACTTTGCACCGCAAAGGAGCCTCATAAGATAAATTCTTTTTTTTTGAAGTTTCTTCGTCATATTTCGGCTTATCAAGGTAATAGTCAATAAAATCAAGTTCCATTTCCTTATTGAAACTAACAATAGGAGAAACTTCGTCCAAAAGCTCTTTTAATCCTTTTTTAACAAACCAATCATAAGAATCAATTTGAGATTTTATTAAATAAGGCGGACTTATTAACTCCTTTATTTTATTAAAATACTTTCTGCTTGATTTTAAATTTTTTATTTCTTTATTTTTGAGCATAAGTATAATTTAATTGTTTTAAAGTTGAAAATTAATTTCATATATTTATGACTTGCGCGTTTGCTATCATCCTGAACTTGTTGAAAGATATTGTTTATATAAATATGATGCTTCGACAAGCTTAGGATGGCATTTATACGTATTATTTTTTCAAACGTGTAAGTCCTGTCTAAATTGTAATTTTAAAAACACAAAAACAAACCCAGACAGCAAACACTGCAGGCACTAAGGAATGCCACCTTTTTATCTGATGATTTTATAAATCATAAATTCAATTTTGACTTGTATTCAAATGTATATTTATTATATACAATCTAAAAAGATTGTCAAGCGGAGGGCTGAGAGATTTGGAATTTACTTCTTTTCCATCGCTAAATTATGAGCCTCAACATAATAATTAACAAAGTTTTCCCAATCCGCTTCAAAGGCTACTTTTCTTGCTTGAATTTTATTATCAATTCTTTTCTTTTTTGTGAATTGAGTATATCTGTAGAGAACATCAACAAAATTATTAATCATTTCCTCTTTTTTTTCATTTTCAATGTCCAAAATATATACTCCGGGATCTTTCTTTTTTTTCAAATTATCAAAACAATATTTTCCAAAACCGGAAAGATTACTTGTGAGTGAAGCGACTCCGAGAGCAGCTGTTTCGAGCGGAGTATATCCCCAAGGCTCATAATAAGATGGAAAAACGCCTAAATGACAAGCTTGAATGCTTTGATAATAATCAAGATCGCTTAGTCCATCCGCGCCTGTTAAATATATTGGATAAAAAATAACCTTAACCGCGTCTTCTTCTTTATTTTCTAATTTTTCTTTTTTAAAAGCTTTCAATATAGGATCATTTTCTGCTTGATAAATTTCATGAGTTGAAAGAGGCGCTGGACCGCTTTTTGATTTTAATTTTAAAAGTTTTCTTTTGATAGCTAGACTAAAATTTTCACTGAAAATTGATTTTTCGTTCACTTTGTCTTCAGTGGAAATTGTATAAAGTAAGTTTTCTTTAATATCATCTTCCTCTTCCTCTAATAAATCTTTGATGTCCCTGAAAGCTTCTCTTGCTTCAATTATGTTAGGATTAATACTGGTTGTTCTTGTTGGCACATAGAAAAAAGTAACAATATTTTTTTTACTTTTATTTTTTTTCATTTTCTCGTTAAGCTTTCCAAGAGATTCAATAAAAATATCTAGACCCTTGTTGTGAAACTCATATCTGCTGGCAGTAAAATAAAATAAAGTGTTTTCAAGATCAATGTTGTAGTATGGAAAAAAATAATACAGCGCGAACTGCCTTAGCATATTTCTATATTTTTTATGTTTTAATGCCGTCTCTTCAAAGCTTGGAAACTCAGACATATCTAAGCCATTTGGCAAAATTACATCAACATCTTTGCCCAAAATATGCTTTGCCTCCATAGCAGTGATTTGGCTTACGGTAGTGAAAACATCCGCGTTTTCAGCGCATAATTTTTCCATAGTATGTTTGGTCTGAACCCCATATTTATATGCTTCTTCAGCTGGATTAATTTTATTTAATTCAGAATATAAATCCACGCCGTTACCTGCGAGAGTTCTTCCAAGCGTTGTCGCGTGCGTAGTGAACACCGTTGATACTCTTGAATTATTTTTCTTTAAATATAAAATTGCTCCCCCGGAAAGCCATTCATGAGCATGCATTACAATATTTTTCTCTTTATGCGCGTCGCTTATTTTTTTAATCAGCGTTCCGACTGTCCAGCTCCATAGAACCGGTTCGTCATAATCATAAGCGCTGTTTAAAGAGTCTAAACCAAAACTGTCCCACATTTGTTTTTTAACATTATCATTATTATGCCAAAAATTTTTAAAATCTATTAAAATAACTTTCGGCTCTCCTTTAATGATCCAGCTGCCAAAATGAAGAACGATTCCAATGTTTTTTAATTCAGAATAAATTGATTTATAAAGATCTGGAATAGGCTCTTCTTTAAAAACATTTCTGCTTTTTTCATCAAAATATGGACCAATTAAGCAATAAGAATTTTTATAGTGCTTTTGCATTTGCTTTGCTTTTGAACTTAATACCGTAAAAATGCCTCCAACTTTATTGCAAACTTCCCATGATACTTCAAACAGCATACGCGGTTTTGTTTTTGTATTTGTTTTCATTTGTTTAAATTTTATTATTTAATTTGTGAAATAACTAGCGTTATGTTAAATTTGTTAGTTTTTCAGGCCTTTTTATATCAATATAATGATTCTGAACTTATCGAAGGATTGTTTAAAATTACAACAATAGGACAATTTAACAACATAGTTTTATATTTTAAATTCAATTACATCTCCGTCTTGGACAATATATTCTTTTCCTTCAGTTCGCAGCAATCCTTTTTCTGTAGCGTTTTGCCATGATTTGGAATCTAATAATTTTTGCCAATTAATGACACTGGCACGGATAAATTTTTGTTCAAAATCGCTGTGAATCGCGCTGCCTGCTTGCGGAGCTGTTGAATTTTTTTTGACGGTCCATGCGCGAGTTTCATCTTTACCTGTTGTGAGAAATGTTATAAGTCCTAATAGATCGTAACATTTTACGATTAAATTTTCTAAACTAGAAATGTTTTTGTCCAACTTTGTTTCAATCTTGAATTCTTGAACTTCTTCAGATGAAAGTTCTAATAGGTCTAATTCAAATTTTATTGGAATGAAAATTTTATTATTAATGCCGGCAAGAATTTCATTTTCATCTATTTTTTCATTTTCATTAACATTTACTACATAAAAAATAGGCTTGTTGGTTAAAAGCTGAAGCCCTTTAACGGTTTTTTTTTCATTTTCATCTAATTTAACGCTATTGGCAAAATTTTCATTTTCAAGCGCCAGTTTATATTTTTCAAGAATATTTTGAAGTTCTATGGCTTCTTTTTTGCCCGCTCTGACATCTTTTTGTATTTTTAATAATCCATTATTGATTGTCTCTAAATCGGCCAAGATAAGCTCAATGTTGATTGTTTCAATATCACTTTCCGGATCTATTTTACCGCTGACATGAGTGATATTATTATCTTCAAATCCCCTGACAATGTGAATTATCATATCTGTTTCACGAATGTTTGAAAGAAATTTATTTCCAAGCCCCTCTCCCTTGTGCGCGTCTTTTACAAGTCCGGCAATATCTACAAATTCAATGGCCGTTGGTATGATTTTTTTGCTTTTTGAAAATTCAGACAGTTTTTTCAGTCTTTTGTCGGGAACTTTTACAATTCCAATATTCGGATCTATTGTGCAGAATGGATAGTTTGAAATATCAATTTCGTTTTTGGTTATAGTTTTGAAAAGCGTTGATTTGCCGACATTTGGAAGTCCTACAATTCCTACTGAAAATCCCATATTTTAATATTATTGTTTACATCTTAAATTTATCTTAAAGTCCTGTTTTAGTCAATGAATTCAAAAAAATACAGATTGCCATTACGCTTTTGCGTTAATTTAGGCAATCCGTTATTCAATTTTTTGACTCTGGATTTTTTGGGATATAAATATTATTCCAGATAGCGCAAATATTATTTCTGGTTTTACGCCATAATAATATTCTAAAAATAATGCTAACGATATTATTAATGCTAACATTAATAATGCCAATACTATATTTTTTAGTGTCATAACATAGACACTATAAGAGATCTCTAAATAAGTCAAGATAAATCAAACGAGCCGTGTTTTTTGACAATTTTTTGTAATTATGATAACTTTTAAAAGTAATTAAACGGAGGAAAGGAAAATGGAAATTGCAATTATAGAAACTGAAACAAATCCAAAAAATTCTAATCAAATGTATTTTGAGCTCAAGGATTCAATTGTACTGAATGCTCACATTGAAGAAGCAATCAAAAAAGCATGCAGAGGAATTGAAAATATACTCGGTGTCAAAATGCTTATGATTCGCAAAAAACTAGTCGGAATTACAATAACATCATGTGGTGGGTGGAAAAGCGAAGACTTTATCACCACGGTAAGCGACGAAGCAGTAAAGGCAATAAAAAGCAAAATGTAATTTAACTGAGATTTACTCTCAGTTTTTATTTCAAAAACAAGACACAGAACGTTGTCTATGTCTTTTTTCATCATCTATGACCCCTTGTTTTATTGTACTTCTTGGGCCTTAAAACAAAATACGCTATTATGATTGCAATCACTGCTGTTATTATTGCCATATTTTTATCCTCCTTTCATAATATAATATATTTTTATTTATATTACAAGTTAACAATTAAACAATACAGTAATGCAATAATTTGACAATATAATTTTTTTTATATATATTTTTGTAATGATGAAACATTTCTGCTATAATAAAAGCATAAAAAATTAATAAAATAATTATGATTGACTATTTTAGCCAACTAAACCAAGCGCTTGGCGCGTATACTGGAATAACCATCGCGTCATATATTGTTGCTTTGATTATTTTGATCGTTTTTTTTATTCTCGCGCAGATCACAAATTTTTTATTTAACAAAGTGTTTAAGGTTTTAACCGCAAAAACAGAAAATAATACTGATGACAAGATAATAAAAATAGTGAATATGCCAATATTTTATTCTGTTGTTCTTTTTGGCGCTTATCAGTCTTTTAGCTATATTGGTATATTGAGCAATTTCTCAGATGATTTTTCAAAAATTATAAAATCTTTTGCGATTATAATTTGGATTTACGCAATATCAAAGATTGTTAATGTTGTAATTTCTGAGCTCGGATTTAAGTTTACAGAAAAGACAAAATCCACGCTTGATGATGAGCTTATGCCGCTTTTTCAAAAGCTTAGCAATATAATTATATATTTTGCCGGCATAATGTTTTTGCTTAAAATGTGGAATATTGACATTACGCCGCTTTTAGCTTCAGCAGGAATAGCAGGTTTTGTAATCGCTTTCGCCGCGCAAGACACAATCTCGCATTTATTCGGAGGAATTTCAATTTATTTTGACAAGCCTTTTAGAGTTGGCGACCGGATACAGCTTGAAAGCGGAGAAATTGGAGATGTTCTTGAAATAGGAATAAGGTCTACAAGAATTAAAACTTTTGATGAAACTGTTATTGTAATACCAAATAATACGATTGCCAGTTCTAAAATTATAAATTATAATCAGCCGGCATCAAACATCAAGGAAAAAGTAACAGTCGCAGTCGCTTATGGATCAGATATTGACAAGGTTAAAAGAATTCTTCTTGATATAGCGAGTAGTGTAGCTGAAATTGAAAAAGATCCTGCTCCGTCAGTTTATTTTAGCGAATTGGGAGATTTCGGATTGGAATTTTTGATTGTAACATGGGTTGATAATCCTCAAAAAAAGTTTATCGTTAAAACAAAGATGAATGAAGAAATTTATAGAAGGTTTGGGGAAGAGAATATAGAGATTCCATATCCGACGCAGGATATATACCTAAAAAACAGCAAATAATATTGGGTTTATGGCAATTATTTTTATAAGTCTTAATAAATAAATACAAGAGATATGCAAGCAGTAATTTTAGCAGCCGGATTCTCAAAAAGATTTTGGCCGTTGTCTGAAAGCGGACATAAGGCTCTTTTTAAAATTATGGGCAAGTCAATTATTCAATGGACGGTAGAAAGCCTAGAAAAATCAGAAGTTAAAGAAATCATAATAATACAATCGCCAAAAAAAGATATTGAGCGTGAAATTGGAGATGGTTCAAATTTTGGCGTAAATATAAAATATGAAATTCAAGAAAGAGCAAAGGGCATGGGAGAAGCTGTTGCTTTAGCTAAAAAACATATAAAAAACAATTTTTTTGTGTTAAATGCCAATCATTTTGATGCTGATCATATTATTCCTCTGATTTTAAAAAAGCAAAAAAAATCTAAAGTTAATATGATATTGGTTGGCAGAAAAACTGATATACCCTGGAATTATGGAATATTAAAATTAAAAAACGATAAAGTGTTGAGAATTGTTGAAAAACCGAAAAAGGGAAAAGAGCCATCTAACATAAAAGTTATTGGTGTATATTATTTGCCCAAGAATTTTTTTATGTATCACGATAAGATTAAGAAGCATAATTATTCTTTTGAAGACGCGATTAATCTTTTTGCGAACGAAAAAGAAGCAAAAATTGTTTTGACGGATTTAGATGTCACTTCTTTAAAATATCCGTGGGATTTTTTAAAGTCTGTTCGAATTATTTTAGATAATAAAATTAAAAAATCAAAAATTTCTCCAAAATCAAAAATTTCTCCAAAATCAACATTAAACGGAAAGGTAATAATAGAAGATGGCGTTAGAATTTATGAGAACGCGGTCATAAGCGGGCCATGTTATATAGGAAAAAATGTAATTATAGGAAATAATTCTATAATTAGAGATTATACGAATCTAGAAGAAGACGTTCTTGTCGGCGCGAATGCAGAGGTAGCGAGAAGCAATTTGCAATATGGAGTTCATATGCATTCAGGTTTTCTTGGAGATTCTTTTATCGGTAAAGAATCAAAGATAGGGGCTGGCGTTGTTTCCGCGAATGTTAGAATTGATAGAGGGGAAATAAAATCAATAATTAAAGAAAATAAAATAAATACAGGACAAAAGTCATTTGGCTTGGCGATGGGACAAAAATCATTTTTAGGAATAAATGTCAGCGTAATGCCAGGCATATTAATTGGTTCAAACTGTGTAGTTGGTCCCGGGTCAATGGTAAAGGAAAATATAAAATCAAATATGATTTATTACACTGAATTTAAAAATGTAGTTAAAAAAAACAAGAAAAAGCAATGAAAATAGTTTTAGATTTTGATGACACAATTTTTAATACGCATTGTCTAGCATTGGAATCTGTAAAAATTTTTGAAAAATTTGGTTTTACGGAGAAAGAATTTTGGAGCGCTTATCAAAAATGCAAAGAACAAAAAGGCGATTTTGATTTGGATATATTGATTGACTCAGCTTTTAATTCCAAGAAATGTAATTATTTAAGAGAGGAAGATCTTTTGGCCGATCAAAAGAAAATTAAAGAAGAAATGAACATTTTATTTTATAGGGCAAGTGATTTTATTTATTCTGATTTTTTTGAATTTGTGAAGAATTTTAACAAAAAAGATTTAATTCTACTTTCTTTTGGGACAACTGATTTTCAAGGAATGAAGATTAAAAATTCTGGTATAATTCCATATTTCCAAGAAATTATTATTACCAATAAGGATAAGACGGAAAATTTAAAAAATATTTTGAAAAATTATGGTAGCGAGAAAATATTTTTTATAGACGACAACGCGGAACAAATTGACAAAATTAAAGAAAAAATTCCTCAAATTATTACAATGAAAATGGAGCGTTTGCAAGGCGGGCAAATAAATAAAAAATCTAAGCTAGCAGATTATATCGTAAAAGATTTAAACGAAGTAAAAAATATATGTAAAACAGGGGCTTAGCCCCCGTTTTACTCAATTAATTTAGACAAAGAATTATGAATAAAATAGATGAATCAATTTTTAAGGCATATGATATTCGAGGTATTTATCCTGCTCAATTAGACGAAAAGCTTGCTTATAAAATTGGAAGGGGATATGCGACTTTTATTTTAAAAGAAAATTCAAAAGCAAGAAATATTGTAGTTGGATCTGATATGAGAGTTTCTTCTCCCGCGTTAAAAAAAGAGCTAATAAGGGGGTTTGTTGATAGCGGTTTGGATGTTGTTGATGTTGGACTTGTTAGCACTCCTACATTCTATTTTGCGGTAAGTTTTTACAATTACGATGGCGGGATTCAGGTTTCGGCATCTCATAATCCAAAGGAATATAATGGTTTTAAGATAGTTAGAGAGAGAGCTTTTCCTATTGGAAAAAATACCGGAATTTTTGCAATTAGAGATATTATTTTAAAAGATGAATTTATAAAAAGCGAAAAAAAAGGCAGAATTATTGAAAAAGATAATATTTTAAGGGATTTTATTGGTAATCAGCTTTCTAATATTGATGTTTCAAAAATAAAAAAGTTTAAAATAGTTGTTGACGCTGCTAATTCTATGGGAGCTCTTGATATAGAAGAATTTTTTAAAAAAGTTCCAGTTGAATTAATTAAAATTAATTTTGAACTTGACGGAACTTTTCCATCTCACGAAGCAGATCCGCTCAAAGAAGAAAACCTCAAACTTTTAAAGCAAAAGGTGATTGAAACTGGAGCAGATTTTGGAATTTCATCTGATGGAGATGGCGATAGATATTTTTTTGTTGATGAAAAAGGAAATTCTTTAAGACAGGAAATTCTTAGAGGCATCATGGCTCAGATTGAATTGGCGGATAACTATGGGGCGACAGTTTGTTATGATATAAGACCTGGAAGAATTACTAAAGATATGATTGAAGAAATGGGAGGCAAATCTATCGTTACTCCTGTCGGACATTCTTTGATCAAGGAAATAATGATAAAAAACGATGCCGTTTTTGGAGGGGAATCTTCCGGGCATTATTTTTATAAAAAAAATTACGGAACTTTTGAAATGCCCGCGATTTTAATCGCCAAATTTTTGAAATTTCTTTCTGAAAAAAATATGGTTTTTTCTGAAGTGGTAAAGCCTTATCAAAAATATTTTCATTCAGGTGAAATAAATTTTAGAGTAAAAAGCGTTGCGGAAAAACTGAAAGAAATAGAAGAAAAATACAGCGATGGCAAAATAATAAAAATTGACGGCGTAACGGTTGAATATTCCGATTGGTGGTTCAATGTGCGCGGATCAAACACGGAGCCTGTAATTCGTTTAAATTTAGAAGCTAAAACAAATGAATTAATGAAAGAAAAAACAGAAGAAGTTTCTGTTTTATTAGAGAATAAATTATGAAATTATTTAAAAATTATTAGTACTCTTAATACTTAATACTAATATCATGATTGGAGCAATTTTATGCGGAGGATATGGAAAAAGACTAAGACCCTTGACCGATAATGTTCCGAAGCCTCTTTTGGAAATCAAAAAAGATTATACTATTTTAGACAAACAAATTTTACAATTCAAATATGCTGGAGTAAATACGGTAGTTTTGCTTTGTGGACATTTGCATGAAAAGATTCAAGATAGATTTGGTGAAAAATGGAACGGGGTTGAAATAAATTATTTAATTGAAGATGAGCCCAGAGGAACTTTGTATGCCATTAATAGTTTATTGGAAAATTTTGATTTTGATAATTATATCATTAGAAATGGGGATGTAGTTTGTGACGCGAATATTAAAGAGATAATCAATGAACATAATAATAAAATGATAATGTATATAGCTCCGCTAATTTCGCCATTCGGTATAGCAGAACTTTCTGACAAAAAGATTATTGGATTCAAAGAAAAACCCACGCTAGATCATTATCTAAACGCGGGAGTTTATATAATATCAAAAGAATTAAAGTCTATTTTATTTAAACATAAAGAAGGTTCAATTGAAGACCTTTCTTTTCCTGAAATTGCAAAGTCTGGGTTAATGAATTATTACAAAGAAGATGTTTTTTGGCAATCAGTTGATTCTATAAAAGATTTAAAGAGAGTTAATGATGAATATATTAATAAAAAAGATAAGCCTTGGGGCTATGAAAAAACAATAGTTTTAACTGATAAATATTTAACAAAAGAGCTATATCTTATGAAAAATGAAGGAACATCTCACCACAAGCATGCCAAAAAAGATGAAACAATGCATATTACTGTTGGAGAAATAATAATTAAATTTGACGATAGGGAAGTTAATGTAAAAAAGAATCAAACAATTAGAATTGAGCCATGTACGCCTCATACAATTATGGCGCTGGAAAATACAATCTTACAAGAATATTCAACGCCTCATCCAGATGACACAATAAGAATAAAAGATAAATATAATAGATAATTGAAAAATCAAATATTATGATTAGAAAGATAAATTATAAGCGATTTGCCAAGTTTTCTACAGTTGGTTTTACAAGTTCTATTATAGATTTTTTTATATTAAATGTTCTAAGCTTGTTTTCAGGCATAGACAAAGGTTTTTTTGCGGCAATATTTAGCGTAATATCTTTTTTGGTAGCAAATATTAATAGTTATATCTTGAATAAAAAATGGACTTTTAAAAAAAATAATATAGATTCAAGATATAAAACATTTTTAAAAGTCAGTATTGCTGGGGTATTAATCAATGCATCTATGATATACGCCCTAACAACTTTAATTTCACAAGATTATGTTTCTGGGATAATATGGTTAAATATGTCAAAAGTTACTGCAACTTTTATTGTTATGTTCTTTAATTATTTTGGTTATAAGAAATATGTTTTTAATTATAAAAAATATTAGATATTTTCCTGTAATTAGCTGCTGTTTATATTCCCTTGACAGGAATTATTACATATAGTAATATTTTTATTAAGTATAATAATTTATATAAAAGCGATGGCAGTTAGATTTCGAAAAAATAATATTGTATTTTACATCCTCTATTTTTCTATTTTACATTTATTGTTCATAAAAAGATAACCTCAATAAAGAGGTTG
Source organism: Candidatus Moraniibacteriota bacterium (assembly GCA_030638895.1). Taxonomy (GTDB): domain Bacteria; phylum Patescibacteriota; class Minisyncoccia; order JAHIHE01; family JAGLIN01; genus DAOWDS01. Next base: position 27,043 of record DAOWDS010000027.1, read on the forward strand.
TTTTTTATGGGCAAAAAAATTTTGTTCATTGACAATTTCAAGAAAAGAAAACAAAAATTATACAAATAGGAGGAAAAGCGTATGGGAGAATTATTAACGGAAAATCAATCACAATATCTTGAGGTTGAAATTACCAGAAAGGATGTAATGGACGTCATAGAGGAATTGAAACTTTCCTGTAAAATAAACCGTAAGATGGTAGATGAAAATAATCCTAATTTTGAAAACAATCTTTTTATATTGAAAGATATCGTAAAAATAAAAAGAAAAAGAGATTGTATGTGTAAAGATAAACCTGGCTTTTTATGCGCTAGATGTGTTGTGATAAGTAGCGTGTTAAAAAGGTTAAGCTAAATAAAAAAAACAAAATAAGAGGAGAAGAAAATGATATTTAAAAATAAAGAGGATCTTGTAGTTTTGGGTGGATCAAATAATTCATTCACAAAAAGGAGTTTTGGCGCGAGAGATGTCACAGTTATCTGTGGTGGATGTTGCATAACATGTTCTCAGTATTTATTAGTTAATCCTGGATGCAAAATAAGAGATCAACTTTCTCAGATAAGTTCTAAATTTTGGAATCATCTGCTAGTCATAGAGGACAGTTAAATTTTAAAAGTCCTCTTTTTTTTAATTCTTTTCAATTGATTCAATATCTCTGACTTGAGCTGTTTTCTTTTTTAAACTCTCTATAAAACATAATCTTTTCTGAAATAGCAAAAGGATTCATGGCCCTATCTGGACTATGGGGTCAATAGTATATATTCTATAAAACCAACCCAACTTTTTCCTTAACTTCTTTCATTGTTTCTTGCGCGACAAATCTTGCCCCTTTAGATCCTTCATTTAAAATCCTTTTTATTTTTTCTGGATTTTTTTTAAGTTCTTTTCTTTTCTCTCTAAAATCTTTGAAATAATTTGCAATATCTTCAGCAAGCGCGTTTTTTAGCTCAGAGAATTTTATGTCTTGGTTTTTTAATTTTTCATTAAAACACCTTTTATTTTTTTCTGATCCAAACTTTTTTAATAAAGTCGCGTAGAAATTGTAAATATCTTTATTATATTCAGTTGTTGAAACTGCTTTTCTCATTTTTTTCTGAATAATTTCTGGCTTATCATTAATTCCAATATAAGATTTTGGTCCGTGGGATTTACTCATTTTTTTGGTTGGGTTGGTAAGAGACATAATTTTCGATGTTTCGGTAATAATATTTTTTGGTTCTGGAAAAGTATTACAGAACTTATTATTGAAAAATCGTGCGATTTTCCTGGTAAGTTCAATGTGTTGGATCTGATCTTGGCCGACTGGAACAGCATCGGCTTTATACATTAAAATATCAGCGGCTTGCAAGACTGGATAGTCAAGTAATCCCATATTTATATTCTTGTCTTGTTGTTGGGATTTGTCCTTAAATTGTGTCATTCTTTGAAGTTCTGTAAGGGGAGTGACTGTGTTAAAAATCCAAGCCAGTTCAGTGTGTTCGGGAATTTGTGATTGGATGGCGATAGTGCATTTTTTGGGATCTAGCCCAATCGCTAAAAAATCCAAAGCTAAGTCAAAAATTTGCCTTGGTTTTTCTTTCGGATCATAATTTTCTGTAATTGAGTGATAATCAGCAATAAAGAAAAAACAGTTGTATTTATCCTGAAGCTCCACGAAATTTTTTAGCGCTCCAAGATAGTTGCCAATATGCAATTCTCCCGAAGGCTGAACCGCGCTGAAGACTGTTTGTTGTTGAGCCATAGTTTTATTATCGTTATTATTATTTTTGTTTTCAGATGTAAACTTCCTGTCGTATCTCATATTTATTGTCGGCAAATTTGGTCTTTTGTATGATTTATTTTATCCAAATTGCATAATCATTATAGCTTTATTTTTAAATTTTGTTAAAATGTTAGTATGTTTGTATGTTAATATGGTTTTAAACTTCAATTACAACAGGTAAAACCATTGGTCTTCTTTGAGTTTTGTTAAACAAAAATTGTCCGATATGATCTCTTATGTTGTCTTTTATATAGGCCCAGTTGGAACTATGTTCTCCGGCAGCTTTTTTATTCACAATTTCTATTACTTTATTTTTTGCTTCTTTAATTAATTCTGTTGACCCTTTCATATAAATAAATCCTCGAGAAACGATGTCTGGAGAGCCGACAATCTTTCCGGTTTTACCGTCCACGACAACAACAATTGTAAACATTCCATCCTCGCTCATTTGTTGCCTGTCTCTAAGAACAACATTACCGACATCGCCAACTCCCAACCCGTCAACCATAACATAATTTGAAGGTATTTTCTCTTTTGTTATAACAGCTGAGTTTCTTGTAAGTTCAACCGCGTTTCCATTTCCAATCACAATCGTGTTTGACGGTGGTATGCCTATACTTTCTGCAATATTAGCATGCAATCTAAGCATATAGTAGTTTCCATGAATTGGCATAAAAAATTTCGGTTTTACGAGATTCATCATCATTTTAAGATCTTCAATTTGTCCATGTCCTCCAACATGAACGTCCATCATTTTATAGTGTACGACATTTGCTCCTTGCCTATAAAGCTGATCTTTCAAATTTTGCACAGTTCTTTCATTTCCGGGTACGACTGAAGAAGAAAAAATTACAGTATCCTCTCTTTTGATTTGGACATGCCTATGTTCTTTATTTACAATTCTCATTAAAACCGCCCTTCCCTCTCCTTGCGCTCCTGTACACATAAGAGAAACCTTGTTGTCGGGATAGTTTTTCATTTGTTCCGGCCTTATAATTGTTCCTTTTCTGAATTTCAGATATCCCAGTTTATTCGCAATTTCAATATTGGTTCTCATACTATAGCCGTCAATGGCGACCTTTCTTCCATATTTTTCAGAAATAGTAATAATTTGTTGAATTCTACTTATTAAAGATGAAAAAGTTGCCACTATAACTCTTCCATTAGCTTTTAAAAGGATATCATCAAGGGTTTTTTGTATTTCTTGTTCGCTTATAGAATGTCCCGGATTTTCAGCTCCAGTGCTGTCAGAAAGCAAAGCGAGGACATTTTGCGATCCAAGCTGTGCAATACGGCCTATATCAGCGGGTTTATCTGTTGTTGGACTGTGATCAAATTTAAAATCTCCTGTATGAATAACCAGTCCTTCTGGAGTATAAATAGCCAGACCTAAAACATCCGGTATATTGTGGTTCATATGAAAGAATTCAACCTTGAAATTGCCAAGATTAACCTTACTTTCAAAGTTGACAATTCTTATGTTCAAAAGACTTACGTTTGGATAGTCTTCTTGTTTCTTTTTTATTATTCCAGCGGTTAGCGCGGCGGTAAACATTGGAGGATTTCCAATTCTTGGCATAATATGAGGAATGGCTCCGATGTGATCCATATGACCGTGAGTAATAAATACTCCTTTTATGTTCCGCTCTTTTCCTTTCAGGTATTTTATATTGGGAATTATATAGTCAATTCCAGGCATATCTTCTTCTGGAAATTGAAGCCCCATATCTACGATTATTATGTCTTTGCCATATTCAAAAAGAGTCATATTTCTTCCAACTTCTTCAAGACCTCCAAGCGGGATAATTCTTAGCTTTTTATCTTTTATTTGTTGTGTGGCTGTTCTTTGCGGGCGTGCCATGGGTTTTCTTTGTTGCATTCTCGGTCTTAATGGATTTATTATGTGTTTTTTATGTTGTGCGCTTGTTTCTTTTTTTTGTATCATTTTTTAGTATTAAGTAGTTAATATTTAGTATAATAGTGTTGTTTTAAATTGTCATCTCGAGGGAGTCGCAACGACTGAGAGATCTATAAATTGAATAAATATAATTATTCTGTTTATATAGTAATATTCATAGATTTCTCACTCCGCTGTGGCTCCGTTTTGAAATGACAAATAAAAATATTAAGTATCAAATTACCAGATACTTGATACTAAGTTGTGCCAGAGAGAGGACTTGAACCTCCATGGGATTGCTCCCACAGCGACCTGAACGTGGAGCCTATCCCGCACTTTTGAATTGTGGGGATGGGGAGAGTCGAACTCCCACGATATTGCTATCACTGACACCTGAAGCCAGCGCGTCTGCCAATTCCGCCACATCCCCTGAGATAGAATTTTCAGTTTTTCCGCCAGAGACAGATTGGTCTTGATCCGACAATCAATTTTCAATTTCTTAAATTATATTATATATGTTAGTTTAATATCTCTAACTTGAATCAAGGATTTCTTTTTATACGCACTATTTATCCAAATGCGTAAGTTCTAAGGTATCTAAATAACCGTTTATTAACTTTTTTTACTTTGCTATTGACATATTTTAATAAATATGCAAAAATATTAACAGTTTTTAAAATAGAATAAGCTGCTAAAAGTGGCTTATAAGCGTTAAAATAAACGCTTGACTGATAAAAATGGAGGATAAAATATGAAAGCGCATAGCTGGACAGGAGATTCTCTTTTGTCTGATCTTGTAGACAAGTCGGACGAATGTGATGCAACAGAGAAAGACTTAAAAATTATTTCTGAAAAGATATCGAATATACTTCGAACAAATCAATGTGTTAAACTACAACACAAAAACAGTCCATTAATCTTATCGTTCAAAAAGGACGGTCAGGCTATTGTTTGTGGAGCTAATATACCACCTAGAGATAATTATGTTTTTATCAAAAGTGTCAATGAGTTGTTGGCGCAAAAAGACATCGAATTCTTCTTCCGCTTACAAATAGATCAAGAAATAACAATAGAAAACTTATGTACATTTCTGCTCGAGTTTGATCTTGTTAAGTAAAACTTGTAGCTGAAATAAATATTTTTTAAACCGTATGGATTTCCTGCGGTTTTCTTTTTTTAATGTTTTTATAAAAATGATTTAATTTTCGAAACGAAAACTAACTTGTCATTCTGAGAGAAACGAAGAATCCCATTACTATGCACACAAAATTATAAATTTAGAGTTTAGATTTTAATTTATAAACAAGCAATAATGTATAAAATCATAAATTAGTGTTTTGTGAATTTTTTCACGGGATTCTATCACTTCGTTCCATAATGACAAGAGTAGGGAAAATAAAACAAAATAGTAATGCAATTTTATTCTCCAATCTCTTCAATAATCCCAAAAATATTCTCCTTGCTTTTCTCAACTCCTGGCTGATTGCAAGGATTAACCCTTCGCAATAAAGCTGAATAAAAAGTGAAATAATGGAAAAATGCCATAAACCCGCCAATCGCGTATGGCGAAAGTTCTTCAATTTCAAGATGAATTGCTGGGATGTTATGATCTATAACATCCTGCCATGTTCCCTGAAACTCAGCAGAAAGAATTTCTGCCGAAGAAATGCTGTTTAATTTTCCTAAAGTTATGTTTCTGCATACTATATTTTTTAAATTATCCTCAACTTCAAATCGCGAATCTTCTTTATGAGCAGAGTTTTTGATAGTAATAAAAAATCCAAGCGAATTCTTTCTTCCTGAAATAAGTCGCTGTAGAGTATGATGCTGATTTTCTGGCGCTTCTCCTCCGTATACTGTTTGTCCGACTTCTTTTTTGCATACGCTTTCGTGATAGAGCTGGACAATGAGACTATAAAAACCGAAAAGTTTCTTGGAATAAATTGATAAAAACAGCTCATTATATCCATTTTTTTCAAGTTTATCAAGAGTAAGGGCTAACTGTAAAGCCGGATTATTTTCTATAGCTGAATTAATGTCGCACAAAGCATACATATCTTTTCCTCCTTCAATCATCTTTTTTGTGTCGATTCCGACAATTTCAGAAGCTGTAAGAGCTGATTCGGTCAAACCTGTAAACCTGTCTGTTATTTCCGTTTCTGGATAGAAAGAAACATCAATGTTTTTTGTTTTTCTGATTTGGTTTAACGCGCCTTTATTGTCTTCAGTGATGATTAACATCGGATAATCTTTGAGAGCAAAATAATTAGCAAGGACTTGAATCCTTGTTCCCGATTTGCTGGTTAAAATTACAAGCGTATTTTTAGAAAGACATTTCTTTTTTAAATCATAAATATAATCAGGATCTTCCGTGTCTAATAAATGCACATTTTTATCTGAAATTTTTCCAAGCGCGCTATAAATTCCTCGAAAATTAGAAATTGCTCCTCCATTTCCTTCCACGATAATATTTTTTTTGTCTTTATATTTTTCTTTTAATGTTTCCATTTTTTCAAAATCAGGAACATATCGCGCGAATCTTGGTGTTGGAGTATTCTTTATTTTTTCAATTTTCTCTTTGAATTTTAAAGAAGACAAATCAACAGTGGAGTGATTGAGATTTAATTTAAGTTTTAAGGTTGACATAAAACTATATTGTTAAATATGTAAAATACTCTAAATTTTAAAATCGAAAATTTTGTTTAAATGTTAAAATGATTTCTATTTCCAAACTCTTTTTGTATTCATATGCCAATTTTCAATCGCGTTAAATCTATTGGATGGAATTATGATATTTTCAAGCTCTACGCCACGGACTGACTTGTTTTGTAAATATAAATAATGTGGACTATACAAGAAAATAGCTGGAATATCTTCAATAATAAGCTCTTGGAACTTCTTATATTTCTCCGCCCTTACTTCTCTGTCTGTTTCATATCTCGCTTCTTCTAAAAGCTTATCTATTTCAGAATTGTCATATAAAGAAAGATTTAATCCGGTTTCTTTTTTCTGTGAAGAATGCCAAAAGGCGAATGGATCAGGATCGTAATTGAGAATTTGCGCGAACAGGACAGCTTCGTATTCACGAGGCTTTATATAATCATTTCTAAGTTTATTAGTTTGAATATTTTCGATTTCAATATTGACTCCTATCTCTTTCCACATTTGCTGAATCATTTTTGCAGTTTCAACAAGCTCCGGTTGATCGTGCGTGATTAGAGTAAATTCTATTTTAACATCCTCTTTTGCTCTTATTCCGTCGCTGTCAGAGTTAATCCATCCTGCCGCTTCAAGCGTATTGTTGGCATGTTCTTGCGCGTAATCATACACTTTTACATTAGGATTGTGTCCTAATAATTGTGGCGGTATGGGAGATTCCGATGAATTTCCTTCTCCCTTGAGAATTTCTTCTATCAGCCTATTTTTATCTATTGCATGCGAAAGCGCTAGCCGCACTTTTTTATCTGAAAGCGCTTTATTTTTTGTTTGATTAAAAAATATCGCAAAATAGCGCGGAATTTTGAGTTTGTATAAATTTGAATTTTCAAAATTTGCGATCTTCTCTTTACTTTTTGGAGAAAGATAATTTATTCCTTTAATTTCCTTTCGGTTGAATGCTGATATCGCGTATTCTTCTTTTTGAAAAAATTTAAATACCAATTTTTCTATATATGGTTTTTGAGCATAATATTCATTGTTTCTTATAAATTCAATAGAGCTTATTTTTCCTTCCGTGTCTTTCGCAAACTGGCTGAATTTATATGGGCCAGTTCCAATTGGCCTTAGGTTATAATCTGCTAAAAGAAAACTGTTTATATCTTTTGTTTTCCATAAATATTCAGGCAATATTCCGAAAGTAAGATTGTTCAGAAATGGTGAATACGCGTTTTTTAAGATAAATTTTACTGTATAGTCGTCAATTTTTTCCGTTCTTATGCCAGTCCAATTTGATCTTAATACGCTGTTGTAATCCGGATTTTGTATGGTTTGAATTGTGAATATAATGTCAGCAACTGTAAGCTCCTTTCCGCTGTGCCATTTTACGCCTCTTTTTATATAAAAAGTGTAGCTTAATTTATCTTCTCCTATTTCATAATTCTCTACAAGATCATTAACTAAATCTCCTTTTGTGTTGAGTTTCAGAAGACTAGAGTATATGATAGATGAAAGATCTGAATCAATATCATTTGATTGAGACAGAATTGGATTTATAAATCTTGGCTGTCCTACCATTCCTTCCGTATATTCTCCGCCAAAATCAGGAATTTTTTGAGTGTTTTTTATATAATAGGAAAAACCTAAATAAGCGTTGCTAATAATAACCAGTGATAATAAAAAATAAACAAGCCAGCGCTCTTTTTTGCTTAATACATAAAAAACTCTTTTTAATTTTCCTAAAAAACTTTTTCTATTTTTTATAAGCTTTATTAATGTTTATGTTTTTAGGACTTGAATACGGCAAACGCGCAAGTCCTAGTTTTATTAAACCAAGACAGGACCTTAATTCTCTGGTCTTGATTAATATACGATCAATATTAAATACCAAGCTTGATACTATCTAGTGTTGTATAAAATTATAAAAGGCAGTGCCCAAAAATAATATAACAAGAACTAATGTTGAGATAAAAAGAAACTTATCAAAACCTCTTTTTGTTTGATATACATTTCCAGATCCGCCAAAAGTTTCACTGAGTCCAGCGCCTCTATTTTGAAGCAAGATCGAGATAACAAGAAGCACCGATATGATTATTTGAATTGTTCCGAGTGTTTTGTCCATAAATTAGTATTTAGTATTAAGCTTTTGATATAAATTTCTACATCTATTTTTTAGAGAATGCTCCGATAAAGATGTTAACGGCGCTAATTACGATCATTCCCCAAAAGGCCGCGGATAAGCTTTCAATTGCCATTTCAACGATAAAATAGTCTAGCAGAAGAAGCATAGCAATATTTATTATAATTGTAAAGAGACCGAGCGTAAAAAGTATAATTGGCGCGGAAATAATTTTAAGTATCGGTTTTATAAAAAAGTTTATTAAACCAAAAATAAATCCAGCTGTCAAAAGCGGCATAAAGCTGTCTTCTGATGCAAATGAAAATCCCGTGACTACCTTAGCGGCTATGTAAATTGCGATTGAGTTTGTTAAAATTCGAATAATTAGATTTTTAAACATAAGTTTGAATTTATTTGATATTCTCTTTAATCTTAAATTATCATATTTTTGTAGATTTGTCTATAAAAAAATTCGAAAATAGAAACATTCTTTTTATTTTTTTTTGCTTAATGCCTGTACTGCATATTTAATACTAGATAGCCTCCACTTGATTTATTCTGAAACTGTGATACAATTTTAGACAGCTTAGTGCTCGGAAATAAATAACTTCCACAATTTCATCTCATCTTTATGCCATCTTGACTTGAAAAAACTCTCAATATATATCAATATCTTTCAATTTTTTTCAAACCAATCTAGCGCAAATCTGAGCGAACCTGGGATGTTATTTATTTACGCGCCCTTATTTTTTAGATACAATTATGATAGAAGAAAACATAGTAATAAAAGGAGCAAGAGTTCATAATTTAAAAAATATTGATATAAATATACCGAGAGGAAAGCTTGTGGTTATAACTGGCCCCTCTGGATCAGGAAAATCATCGCTTGCGTTTGACACTATTTATGCAGAAGGACAGAGAAGATATTTGGAAAATATATCAAATTATCCGAAGCAGTTTATGAATTTTATGAGCAAGCCGGATGTAGATCAGATTGAAGGATTGTCTCCTGCTATTTCTATTGACGATAAGAGCTCTGCCAAAACGCCGCGCTCAACTGTTGGAACCATGACTGAAATCTATAATTATCTCAGGATACTTTTTGCATCTCGCGGAGAGGCTCATTGTGTGAAGTGTGACGGAGAGCTGAATAAACAAAGTCCAGGAAAAATTGTGGATATTATAAACAATTTTCCAAAAGATTCTCGCGTTATAATTATGGCTCCTGTTTTGCAGCAAGAAATTGCCGATTGTTATTCTCTGATAAAAAAATATGATAAAATCGGATATCAGAGAATTAGAATAGATGGCGAGATAAAACAAATAAAAGAAGCGCTAAATGGCAGTATTGAAAAAGACAAACCTCATGACATTGATATTATTGTGGACAAGTTCTCTTTTACTGAAAACAAGGCAAGATATGAAAGTATTTTAGATTCAATAGAAACAGCCATAGATCTTTCTTCTGGCTTTGTTACGGTAAATTATTTTTCTTTGGAAAAAGATAAAAATAAAGAATTTTTCTTTTCCAATCATCTTTATTGCAAAAATTGCAAAAATGTTTTTCTCAACATAGAGCCAAAACTTTTTTCATTTAACAGTCCATATGGAGCTTGTGGAGTTTGCACTGGATTGGGCATAAAATTAGAAATTGACTCAAGCCTTATAATTCCGAATAAGTCCCTAACTTTATTAGAGGGAGCAATAAGGCCGTGGGCAAATTTGTTAAACAGATGGGATGAATATGTTGGTATTTTAAAATATATTAACAAAAAATATGGCGTAGATATAAATATTCCAGTTGAGCAGATGAGCAAACAAGATTTAGACATAGTTTATCGCGGAGCCAAAAAAAAACAACATGTCAGCGTATTATCTTCTAGCCACGAAAATGATTTTCAAGGCGCGGTGAAAATTTTAGAACAAAAGTATTACGAAACGAATTCTGAATATATAAGAAATGAACTGGAAAAATATATGACAAAAAAACTTTGTCCGAATTGTGCTGGAGACAGGCTTAGCCGCGATGCTCTTGCCGTGAAGATTAATGGAAAATCTATTAGCGATATAACCAAAATGACTATTACCAAAGAAGTTGAATTTTTTGAAAATCTTGATGATGATTATTTGAAAAAATCAAAACAAATAATAGAAGAAATTGTCAAAAGACTCAAGCTTCTTGAAAGTATTGGGCTTGATTATCTTTCTCTCTCAAGGTCTTCTGAGACTCTTTCAGCCGGAGAAGCAAGAAGAATAAAGCTTTCTACACAGCTAAGCTCTAGATTACATGGAATTCTTTATGTTTTAGATGAGCCCTCAATCGGACTTCACAGAAAGGACAATAACAAGCTTCTTGACGCGATGAAAAAACTGAGAGATCTTGGAAATTCTATTCTAGTTGTTGAACATGACGACTTTTTTATCAGAAACGCTAATTATATCATAGATATGGGTCCAAAATCAGGCGAAGCCGGAGGGGAAATTGTCGCGGTTGGAACTTTAAAACAAATTATGAAAATTCAATGTATTACCGGTTGTTATCTTTCGGGGAAAAGAAAGATTGAAATTCCTAAAAAACAAAGAAAAGGAAACGGTTATGAAATAATTATAAAAGGAGCTAGTGAAAATAATTTAAAAAATATTGATGTTAAAATATCCCTTGGAAAATTTGTCTGCGTGACAGGAGTTTCTGGCAGCGGAAAATCTACATTAATAAATGACATTCTTTCAAGGGCTTTGTTAAAAAAGTTGCACCGGGCGCAAACAGAACCAGGAAAACACAAGGCTATAATCGGCGATAGAAAAATCAGCAAGATAATAAGCATTGACCAGTCTCCAATTGGCAGAACTCCAAGGAGCAATCCGGCGACTTATACCGGCATCTTCACTCATATTAGAGATTTATTTGCCGCGACGAGCGAAGCAAAAAGAAGAAAATATAAAGCAGGGCATTTCAGTTTTAATGTCAAAGGCGGCAGATGCGAAAATTGCAAAGGTGATGGAGCAACAAAAATAGAAATGTATTTTTTGCCAGACGTGTACGCAGAGTGCGAGCAGTGCCAAGGCAAGAGATATAACAGCGAAACACTGGAAGTTGAATATAAAGGAATAAAAATTTCAGAAGTTTTAGATATGTCTATAAAACAAGCCCTTGGTTTTTTCAGAGACATTCCTATTTTGTACAGCAAATTATCAGTTCTGAATGATGTAGGGCTTGGCTATATGAGACTGGGGCAAAGCGCGATCACTCTTTCTGGAGGAGAGGCGCAAAGAATAAAACTCTCAACTGAACTTGCTCGCCCAGTCAAAGAAGGAAAGACTTTATATATTCTTGATGAGCCGACTGTAGGACTTCACTTTGAAGATGTAAGAAAGCTTCTTGGAGTTTTAAATAAATTAGTTGATAGAGGAAACACGGTTATTGTTATTGAGCATAATCTTGAAGTGGTAAAATGCGCTGACTGGATCATTGATCTTGGTCCGGATGGAGGTGATAAAGGCGGATATATTGTTGCAGAAGGAACACCAAAGCAAGTTATGAAACGCAAAGAAAGTTGGACGGGGGAGTATTTGAAGGAAGTATTAAAAAACTAAATTTTATAACATAGTTTTTTTATGATATAGTAAAATATAATAGAATTCATATTAGGTTTTTATAATTGTCATTTCGATCATCAGCGAGAAATCTGTAAACTTAGCCATTTCCACGCTATCAGATTTCTCGCGAGGCGCTTGAAATGACAGACAAAAGTTATAGTTGTTTTTTGGCTATATTAAGCTAACTATAGAAATAACTCGCTATGAGTTCATATACTTTGAAACTCCCAAGTATCAAAGTATATTGCAATTGTAACACGATTTTACATTTCTTCCAAATTACATTTCTTCCAAATTTTTGTACAGATAACTTAATTCCTACTTTAATACTTGGGAGTTTCAAAGTTTTACTGATTAAAAAATTAAAAATAAAATTATGAGCAGAGTTAACCCTAGGGCGTTGGATTCAAACTCCAAAATGAAATATTTGGATTTACTTTGGACATCAATTGCTCAATTAGAAACAAGAGAAGAAACAAAACATTTTTTTAAAGATCTTTTAAGTGAAAGCGAAGCTATAATGCTAGCCAGGAGAATTGAAGTTGCTAAGCGTTTAATAGAAGGAGAGTCGTATGGTAAAATCGCCATTGATTTAAAGGTTGGGACAGACACAATTAGTCGGGTTCAACAATGGCTTACATCTGGTTATGGCGGATATGAAAAAGCGGTTGCCGGTTTTAGCAAAAAGTTAGATCAAAGGCTTAACAAATATTCAAAAACAAAAAAAGAGCCACCTTATACCTTTGGTTGGATAAAGCAGAAATATCCTTTGCACTTTTTAATTTTTAATTTACTTTCTAATAATAAAAACGATAATGGCAATCAAAAACGCAAGAGAAAGCGGTGACGGAAAAACTCGATTATTCAATAGTATAATTATTTCCATTGCTTTGATACTTGGGAGTTTCAAAGCAAAAAGTATACGATGTTTTTGTTTAAGGTTTAGGGCCGTTGTAAATCCTAAATAAAAAAAGAAACCTTTCAAAAAATTGAAAGGTGAGAGGATTAACCTCGTTAATTCGATTTAAATGGCTTTTTTAAAACACCATTATCGTTTATTATTATCATGCCTGGTTTTATCTCATCAAGATCAATATGCTCAACTGATATCTTATAATATACCGTCTCTGGTCTGTTGTGTGGAACAACGGTTATATACGCGAATCCGTTTTCAACACTGAACATTTTTATGCTCAATGGCAAATACTCTGGCGGCATTTGGTTTTCAATCGGGTATCCTTTTGTAGAATCGGCAACCATGCAGGATGTTCCAAAAATTACAAGAATTATGCTCACGGCAGTAAAAAGAAGAGACATAAACAAATTTGTTTTTTCTCTCTCAAAGACGGTAATTGTCAACGCTATAAGTCCTGCTAATACAAAAGACGCTCCAAGAAGCATGTCGCTTATCATTTTTTTCCTCCGGATCAAGTCCTTTTTGTTAGCCAAGCTTTCAACTTATAAACTGCCTATTTTAAGCAATTTATCCTATAATTTTTTATAAGAAACTAACAATAATAAATCTTATCATAATAATAAGAATATGTCAACTGACCAAACTAAACTCGAAAAACAAATCATTGCTACGGTTGTTTATTACGATATTTTAAATTATCCTCTCACTGGCTTTGAGATTTTTTCATATTTGATTAAAGGCAATATAAATGTCATATCAAGCTTATTGAACCACAATGTCCTTCAACAAGACCAGAATGATAATAAAAAATTGGAAATTGTAAATTTAAAACTAAGCGATATTATAGAAACATTGGATACTAATGAATTTTTGAAAAATAATTTAGATCAAAAACTTGGTTTTTATTTTTTGAAAGGTAGAGAAGAAATCGTTCAAGAAAGATCGGATAGAAAAAAAATTTGGGATAAAAAATGGAAGAAATCAAAAAGAATATTTTGGATTATGCAAATTGCGCCCTTTTCAAGATTAGTTATGGGAAGCGGGTCATTTTCTCTCGGAAACACCAGAAAAGATTCCGATATAGATTTAATGATTGTCGCGAAAAAAGGAAGAATATGGACCGTTAGAACATTTTTTACTTTTTTGACATCATTATTAAAAGTTAGAAGACATAAAGACAGAACGGAAGATATGATATGCTTAAATCACTATATTACTGATAAATCTTTGAGAATTCCTTTTGAAAGTTTATACACGGCGCAACTCTATTGTCACATTCTAAGCATTTATGATAGTAATGAAGATAGAAAATTATTTTTGAAATTTCAAAAAGAAAATGAATGGATGAAAAAATATCTTGAAAATTATGAATTTTCAGCATTGGAAGGGCTCAGAAGCATTAAGAAAAATAAGGTTCTTTCATTTATCTCAAAATTATTTGAATTTATTCTATCTGGAAAAATAGGGGATCGCTTTGAAAAAAAAATGTCCGAAATTCAAACTAACAGAATTAAAAAAGATCCGCTTAATATGAAAAAGGGCGGGCGAATTACTATTAGCGATAAGCAGCTCGAATTTCATCCTGATTCTCACGAAAGTCGTATTATTCCAAAATTTAATCAAAAAATGCAAGAATTAGGAGTTCCCGAATTTGCCGATCAAAAAGACTCGGGGTTGAACGAATGATCATTCTAACATTTAAACATTTAAACATTTAAACAATACAATATTGGTTTGACAACAATATCGTTTGACCAACCTAATATTGTTCGACTTTATGGAGAACTTAAATCGCAAAGAACTTTGAAACTGCAACATTAACTTCTCGACTCGTTTCACTTGCTCGAAGAATATTAACATTTAAACATACAAATATGCTCCAGATTTTTTTATTTTTGTTAAAATATTAGTTTGTTAAAATGCTAAAATGATTTGGGGTTGACACTTTTTTAAAAGTGAATATAATAATATTAGCACTCAATAGGCTAGAGTGCTAAAATATAGATTTAATAAATTTAATAATTTACTCGTTAATTCATAAAGAGCGAGTAAAAAAGAAAGGATGAGTTTTATGAAATTAAAACCTCTTGGAAACAAAATTATTTTAGAGGCTGCTTCAAAAGAAGAAGTAACTAAAAGCGGGATTATTATTCCTGATACAGTAGATAAAGAAAAGCCAGAGCAAGCAACGGTTTTAGCAGTTGGTCCTGGAAGAGTTAATAAAGATGGAAGCAGAACCCCAGTAGATGTAAAAGTCGGCGATGTTGTTTTATTTTCAAAATATAGTCCAACAGAAATTAAATTAGAAAGTAAAGAATATCTCGTCGTTTCTGATGATGATATTATGGCGATTGTTGAAGGGTAAATTCTTTTGTCATTTCGAATCCCGATTAGGAGAGATTTAGAAAATTTTCAGATCCCTCAATCACTATCGCTCATTTCGAGATGACAGATAGAAATCTCTTGATATAAATTAATCTTAGAATAGATGAAAATCCTGAAACGAGTTCAGGATGACAATAATTTAATAAATTAACCAAAACATTATGGCAAAAGATATAAAATTCAATGAAGATTCGCGTCAGGCAATTAAAAAAGGAATTGACAGGGTTGCTGATGCTGTAAAAATTACGCTAGGTCCAAAGGGACGAAACGCTGTTTTAGACAAGGGCTATGGTTCTCCGACAATTACTAATGACGGAGTAACAATTGCTAAAGAAATTGAACTTGAAGATAAGTTTGAAAATATTGGAGCGGAACTCGTTAAAGAAGTTGCTTCAAAGACAAATGATATTGCTGGAGACGGAACTACGACTTCAACAGTTTTAACGCAGGCAATTATAAGAGAGGGGCTTAAATATGTCGCAATGGGAGTTAATCCTGTTGGGATTCGGCACGGGCTTGAAAAAGCGGGAGAAGAAATTGTAAAGGAATTAAAATTGAGAGCAAAAAAAATTGAAGGCAAAGAAGAAATTGCTCAAGTAGCGACAATTTCAGCTGAAGATAATAAAATCGGAAACATCATTGCCGAAGTAATGGAAAAAGTTGGCAAAGATGGCGTAATAACCGTTGAAGAATCTCAAACTTTTGGAATGAGCAGCGATGTAGTTGAAGGTATGCAATTTGACAAGGGCTATATTTCTCCTTATATGATTACAGATACTGATAAAATGCGAGCTGAATTTGAAGAGCCTTACATATTAATTACTGACAAGAAAATTTCATCTTTGAATGAAATATTGCCGATTTTAGAAGAAATTACAAAACAAGGGAAAAAAGACATAGTTATTATTGCCGAAGAAGTTGACGGCGAGGCTTTAGCAACATTGGTTATTAATAAAATCAGAGGAACATTCAATGCGTTGGCGGTTAAAGCTCCAGGATTCGGCGACAGAAGAAAAGAAATGCTTTCTGATATTGCGGAAGTAACTGGAGGAAAAGTTATTACTGAAGATTTAGGAATCAAATTGGAGAATGCGACGCTTGATATGCTTGGAAGAGCAAGAAAAGTTATTTCAACGAAAGATAATACAACGATTGTTGATGGCAAGGGAGACAAACAAAAAATAGACAAGAGAATTGCTCAAATCAAGAAAGAAATTGACGCAAGCGACTCTGACTTTGATAAAGAAAAGCTTCAAGAAAGACTGGCAAAACTTGCCGGCGGAGTAGCGGTTCTAAAAGTCGGCGCTGCTACAGAATCTGAACTCACATATAAAAAACATAAAGTTGAAGATGCTCTTGCCGCAACAAAAGCTGCTGTTGAAGAAGGAATTGTTGCTGGAGGCGGAACGGCTTTGGTAAAAGCGGGAATTGTCGTAGAAAAAATGAATTTATCTGCTTCTAAGAAAGATAACGCGGAAGAGTTTAATGCCGGATTTAAAATTCTTATCAGATCGCTTGAAGAGCCATTGCGGCAAATCGTTCAAAACGCTGGGAAAGAAGAAGGGGCTGTTGTGGCGAATATCGTCAGAAAATCTGAACTAAAAAATAATGGATATAATGCTGTTTCCGGCGAAATGGTTGATGATATGATAAAAGAAGGCATTATTGATCCAGTGAAGGTTACGAGATCAGCAATTGAAAATGCGATTTCAGTTTCAGCGATGTTGCTTACAACAGAAGTTGCTGTTACTGATTTGCCGGAAAAGAATTCATCAGCTGGCGCTCCTGCAATGCCTCCAATGGGCGGTGGCGGAATGGGAATGCCAGGAATGGGAATGTAATCGTATAGTGTATAACTTGTAACGTATAACTCGTTGGCTCCAGTCTTCTGAACTGGAGCCTTTTGTGAAAGTGGAATTTATCCTTTAGGGTTTTAAAAACCGTTGCAGATTATTTTAAATGAAATCCTAAAGAGCCTGTCCTGAATTCAGTTCAGGAATAAATTTCGCGATGGCAAGCAAATGAAATTTTAAAATGCGTGAAATTGATTTTTTTAATTTTTTTATTGCGCTAAAATATAATTATGCTAAAATATAGTTAATGAAAAAATTAATAAATTAACTAATAAATTTAAAGAAAGGAAACAAAAATATGGAAATGTATCTAATAATAATTTTGGTAGTTTTAGTTGTCCTTGGATTGTTGATAGTAATAATCTATAATGGATTAATTAGGTTAAAAGTTAGAACAAATGAAGCATGGAGCGATATTGATGTACAGCTTAAGAGAAGATACGATTTAATTCCAAATCTGATTAATACTGTTAAGGGTTATGCAATTCATGAAAAAGAGCTTTTTGAAAATGTTACCCAAGCAAGAGCGAATGCAATGAACGCTCAAAATCCTGGAGAAAAAGGACAAACAGAAAATATGCTTACAGACGCCTTAAAAAGCCTGTTTGCGGTAAGTGAAAACTATCCGCAGCTTAGAGCCAACGAAAATTTTCTTGAACTTCAAAGAGAGCTTTCCGATACAGAGAACAAAATTCAAGCTTCAAGAAGATTTTACAACGGCAATGTTCGCGACTTGAATACAAAAATTCAAGTATTCCCAGACAGTATCGTTGCCAATATGCTGAAAATCGGGAAAAGAGAGTTTTTTGAAATTAACGAACCAAAAGAAAAAGAAACTCCAAAGGTTGAATTTTAGATTATTATTATTCTGAACAACAATAAGAAATTCGTCATTTTGAGGAGGTACGACGAAGAATCCCGAGACTACTAAGCACAATTCGTATTGTTAAATTATATGAAACTTTTAACGAGATCCTTCGCTCTGCTCAGGATGACGATGGTTTGTTTCTTCAACATAAAAAGTAATTGTTATCCTGTAGCTATATACTCAAAATCTTTATAATAACACAAAAATGATTTTAAAAGACATTACAAAAAAAATACCAAGAATTTTCTTTTCATTTCTTTTTGTTTTTCTAGTGCCTTTTTTTGTTTTGCCGATTAATGATGCTTTTGCTCTTTGCACAAAAGTCAATCCAACTGTGGAGTTTATTCCCATTGTGGGTGGTGATACAGTTTCTGGAGATATAGGAAATCCATTTAATTATACAATTCGAGTTACAAATACTGATACTGACGACGGATTTGTTCCTTTGTGTGGACCTTTTGTAAGATATGATTTTTCAATAGCCCCAATTGCTGTTGGCTTGAATTTGGAATCTCACTCGCTTCCATTAGCTGTCAATGTTTTTACTGGTGCTTCTACAAATACTCCATTTACAGTAACTTCAAAATTGGCAGGGTTAGTTCCTGGTAATTACAATTTTATTGTAACTGCAACAGACAGCATGGACATCACTAAAACTGCTTCTGTTGGTGGTACATATAATATAGTTTGTATTAATAAGGATCCAATAGTAACAATTACACCTAATTCTCTATCAGGACTTGCTGGTCAGGCACAGACTTATGTGATAAGTGTTAAAAATGATGATAGCGTTGCTTGCGCTGATAGAACTTTTACATTATCTCTTAGCGGATTAACTCCTTGTGTTCCCGGGTGGACCGATGACCTTGAAGTTAATACTGGTTCTTTAGACGGTCAAGAAACATACACAAAAAATGTAGTTATTTCTTCTTGCGCTAGTAGTGTCCCAGGTACTAATACTTTTACAATATCCGCAATAGAGGGAGCAAATTCTGGAAATGATTTGGCAGATTTTGTTATAACTGTAACTCCTACTGAGAATTGTGCTGTTGTAGGTGATGAAGATGGTGACGGTGATTCAGATTGTCTTGATTCAGATTGTCTTGGAGTTGCTCCTTGCTGTGGAGACGGTTTAGTGACTGGGTCTGAGGCTTGTGATATTAGTGGAAATTTGGGTTGTGTTGGATCAGAAATTTGTGCAGGTTGTTTTAGCTGTGTAGGTTCAAGTACGGCTGGAGAATGTCCGGTTGGATTTGATGATTGTGATTGTGATGGAGTTTGTGAGATGGACGTTTCCTCAGATCCGCTTAATTGTGGCAAGTGTGGAAATGTTTGCCCAGGTAATTATTGTAATAGTGGTTCTTGTGTTCCAGTGACTGGAGGGTTTGTTCCTTGCGGTAGAATGTATGACAATTCAAACACTATTTGGAATGAGCAAGAATCTTGTAAAATATGCCACATAGTTCCGCTTATAGATAGTGTAATAGAATATTTGCTTGGAATCGTAGCGCTTATAACCGTTCTGTCCATAGTGATAGGGGGCGTACTTTATGTTTCTTCTGCCGGTGACGCAAGTAGGGTAACAATCGCAAAAACAGCTGTTATAAAATCTTTATATGGCTTTGTTTTTGTTTTAGTAGCATGGGTTGTTGTAAATATTGGTATGGTAATCTTTGGATTTGATGATCCATTTGGAGATGGAAGCTGGGCAAAATTTAATTGTGATTTTATTACTTCCCCAATTAATCATTATTGCGGAGATGGTTTAGTTGACAATCCTAATAGTGACGGAATGGTTGAAATGTGTGATCCAAAAGAAACAAAAATTGATTTTATTGCAAGAACTGGTCTTAGTGCAGAGGATTGGGTTGAAACAATTTATGCTTGTAATCCAACAAACTGTGATTCTGGATGTGCGCTTGATCCTCTTGTTGGTCAAATTGGTGAAGGATGTTATCAGCCAAATTTATCAGGTGGAGGACTTGGGACTCCTTGTCAAAAAGGAAGGTATATTTGTGATTTCGATACAGATACGGTTATTTGCCAAAATACATATAATGATGCAAGCTATAGACTTGCTGGAAGTTATTGTGTTGATATATATGATGAATGTTGCGTTGATGGTGGAGCTGCACTTCCAACAATGACATTTGATATTATTAGACTCCCTACTACAAATATAACATCTTGTGTTGATTGGGATTGTTATTGGCCAGGACATCAAGATGGTATTTGCACTTGTCCCGCAGGATATTCTTGTGATGATATTTGTAAAAATAATGGCGGAAAAGTTTGTGTCGGCGTCGGTTTAATGGATGTATCAGCCTATCATTGCATTAGCCTTAAAGATAATTTTGGTACTGCTTCTTGTTCAGGAGATCATCAATGTAATAATTCTGCAAATCTTCTCACAAACGATTGTAGAGCTGAATTTTATACTACAATATGGACTTGTGATGAATGCTCCGATGTTTCTCCAATAGATGGAATACCTGAGGCGTATGATTTTAGTGTTGGTGAAACCGCTTGTTATTGTATGTAAATAATAAATAATTTTTAAACAATGGAGCTAAGAAAAAATAATAAAATAATAATTTTATTCTTTTTATCACTTTTGTTGTTGATAATTATTGTGTTTGTAAGTTTTTTCTTTTTTACAAAAAAAGAAAAACAATTCTTAGTACCTGAATTTCCGATTACGGTTACAACACAAAATTATAAGCATATTCCTTTAGATGTAGAATTGTGCAAAATAAAAGAAGAAAAATACAGAGAAGCGTGCGTTGAAGAGGTTGAGAGAAGAGAAACTATGATTGAAACAAAAAATATGAAGGAATGTTTAGAATTAGAAAATATAAATAATAGAAATAGTTGCTTGGTATATTTGATTACTAATTTTGATAGAGATTCATGTTTTCGTATCGCAGATCATGGATCTCAAGTGACATGTGTAATTAGAACTAGTACTTTCGATAAAGATTTAAATCGTTGTGAATATTTTAAAGATGAAATTTTTGAATATGATGAATGTAGGGACAGGGTTAAGTCTTATATATTTGGTGAGAGTGAAAATAAAGAGGATATAGAAAGATGTGAAGAAATAAAAACTTTAGAATATCCAAAATTATGCTATAACAGGGCATTTCAATATAAATTTGATAATGATTGTAATAAAGTGCCTGAAAAATTTCAAGATTATTGCGTGGCAGAAAAAAACATAAGAATAGCGATGACGGAAGAACATTGTTCCTTTATTAAATTGGATGAGTATAAAAGGTTGTGTTTGCTTAAAATTGAGTTAGGTGGAGACTTGAGAAAATTAGAAAAAGTAGACACAGATAATGATAAATTTCCAGACGGCAATGAATTATTTACAACTACCGATCCTCATAATCCTGATACGGACGGAGACGGTTTGTTAGATGGAGAAGAGCTACCTATTTATCACACTAATCCTAGAAATCCTGATACTGATTATGATCGTTTGAATGATTATGAAGAAATATTTGTTTATAATACTCATCCTGGAAAATCAGACACAGATGGCGACGGAATCTCAGACGGTGATGAAATTAAAAATGGAACTAATCCTCATTCTGGAGACACTGACAAAGATGGACTTTTGGATGTTGATGAAGAAAAATTCAAAACGGATATAAATAATCCAGACATAGATGGTGATGGAATGAGTGATTTTGAAGAAACAAGAAGCGGATTTAATCCGCTTAAGCCAGGACAAGATCTATCAGACACTGACAAAGACGGACTTTTGGATATCGATGAAATATTTTATGGAACTAACAGATTTAATCCAGACACGGATGGTGATGGAATAAATGATAAAATTGAAGTTGATAATTTAACCAATCCTTTAGGAGTTGGTGATATGGATTTTGATGGAGATGGTTTGAGCGATAAAGAGGAAATTAAAATTGGAAGTAATCCAGGACTATTTGATTAAATAATATAATAAACAATCTATATTTTTATAATGATATAAAACATTAGTTTATATTGTAAAATGTAAGCATGTATATTTTTGAAGAACATAAAATTATAATTAAAAAGTTTTTATTAGTACTTATTCTTATAATTATATTAATTCTTCTCTTTTTTTTAAGTTCGTTTTTTTTAAAAAGATCAGAACCAGAGCCAACTTCAATAATCTCTGAGTTAGTTGAAAATAATGAAAATCCATATAGGTATAGTAATAAAATAGAAGAAAAGTGTTTAGAGCTTGAAAATAGAGATGATTGTCTAGACGATATTATATTTGCGGATGCTGTTGCGTCAAAAAATGTTAAAAAGTGTTTAGAATTAAAAAATAATGAAAAAAGAAATAATTGTTTTTTTCAATTTGGTTCATCTATCATTCAAAAAGTAAAGTTTTGTGATTTTGTTAATAATAATGAAAAAAGAAATAAATGTATTAGCAATTTAATTGAAATAAGCAAAGATATAAGTATTTGCGAGTTTTATTATAATAGCGAACCTTATTTAAGAGAAAAATGTAAAAATATCTTAATAAAAAAAGAAAGCAAGGATTTTAATGAAATAAATATTACAACAAGTGTAGATAGTGATAATGACGGAGTTGATGATATTGGGGAATTATTATTTTTTAATCTCGATTTTCGTAATCCAGATACAGATGGCGACGGATTATTAGATGGCGAAGAAATTTATATTTATAATATTAATCCACTATTATTAGATACAGATAATGACAATTTAAATGATTATGAAGAGATAAATAATTACATAACTAATCCTAATAGACCAGACACAGATGGCGACGGAATCTCAGACGGTGATGAAATTAAAAATGGAACTAATCCTCATTCTGGAGACACTGACAAAGATGGACTTTTGGATGTTGATGAAGAAAAATTCAAAACGGATATAAATAATCCAGACACAGATGGTGATGGAATGAGTGATTTTGAAGAAATAAGAAGCGGATTTAATCCGCTTAAACTAGGACAAGATTTATCTGATACAGACGGCGATGGTCTTCTTGATATTGATGAGATATTTTATGGGACGGATAGATTTAGTCCAGATACTGATAATGATGGAATTAATGACAAGCAAGAAACAGACGATCTGACTAACCCATTGGGTGATGGCGATATGGATTTTGATGACGATGGAATAAGCGATAAAGAGGAAATTAAAATTGGAAGTAATCTATCTTTAGGTGACTCAGATAGCGATGGGTTAACAGATTATGAAGAAATATTTAAATACAAAACTAATCCAAATAAAAGAGACACGGACAATGATGGATATTTAGACGGAGAGGAAATTAAAAATGGATATAATCCTCTTGGTGAAGGTAAATTGAGAAAATAGCTTTATATTATATAGATTTTTATACAATTTTGTTGTATAATTGTGATATAAGCCTGTTTTTTTATTAACTAAATTCGAAATATGGCAACATTATATACTCAATCAGATAGGAATACGCGTAATACTTACATCTTAATCTCGGTTTTTTTAGTCTTTGTAATCGCAGTGGGATGGGTTTTTTCTCAAGCGATGGGATCAAGTGTTATTTTATGGTTCGCGGTTATTTTTAGTATTTTGATGAGCGTTGGAAGTTATTGGTATTCAGATAAATTAGTTCTAAAAATGAGCAAAGCCAAGCTGGTTGAATTTGAAAGCAATAAAGAATTATATCGTCTTGTTGAAAATCTTTGTATCACGGCAGGTCTTCCGCTTCCAAAAATTTACATTATAGACGATACTGCGCCTAATGCTTTTGCGACAGGACGAGATCCTGAGCATGCTGTTGTAGCAGTGACAAGCGGGCTTTTGCAAAAACTTGATAGAAGCGAATTGGAAGGAGTGATTGCTCACGAACTTTCTCATATAGGCAATCGTGATATTTTATTAGCTACAGTCGTGGTTGTTTTGGTTGGGATTGTAGCTCTTCTTGCTGATTTTTTTATGCGTTCTTTGTTGTTTGGAGGAGGAAGAGGTAATAATAGGGGGTCAGATTGGATAAAGATTGTCGCAATTTTACTTTCTATTCTTGCTCCTGTTTTTGCTATGCTTATTCAACTTGCAATTTCAAGAAAAAGAGAGTTTCTAGCAGATGCTGATGCGGCGCTTCTAACTCGTTACCCGGAAGGATTGGCAAGCGCTTTAAGAAAAATTTCGTCTGATTCTGAAAAACTTGAAGTTGCCAATCGCGCTACAGCTCATCTTTATATCGCAAACCCATTCAAAAATCTTAAAGGAAAAAAAACAAGTAAAATGTTTATGA
>DAOWDS010000032.1 GCA_030638895.1 Candidatus Moraniibacteriota bacterium
ACAGAATTGACTGAACCAGATTGGGACATTTTTGATTCTATAAATTCCAAACATTCTTCAGGAACATTCATAGCTGTTTTGACATTATCATATTGAGTAAGAGAAACTAATATCAAATCATTCTGACTTCCATAGCCCGCGGATACATATTTATTTGGAGACGAGGAATGAAAACAAGTATCTTTTGAAGCAATATCATCTGCTATAAACAAAGAGCGTCCAAGTAATTCTTCAGGAAAAACATTTTTAGAAATAGAAATGTTCTTTTCTGGCAAGTATTGTTTATCTTCTGTTGATTCTTCTTCTTTTGACGATTCTTCAGCTTTTTCAATAACTTTTACCATAATATCCGAAACTGTATTTACATTTTTTCCTTTCTGCCATTTTTTATAAGTTGGAGCCCAATAATAAAGCGCTACTCCCCTGGATCTTAATCTTTCAGGAGCCGAAGCATCATAGAAAAATATATAAGTGTCTATCCTGTCCAATGTTCCTGAATCATAAAGGCTTATATATTCAAAAAGGCTTGAGGTGTTCTTGTTAATATAAGCCATTTCCTTTTCCAAAATATAACCTAAAACTTGCGGAGCGGCATTTTGAAGTTCAGCAGCAGCAAAACCTGTTTTAAGCACGGTGTGTCCGATAACTTTGCCTACGGCATATCCGGTCTTTCCCGCTTCATAAACTTCAACAGTCAGCTCCCCAAATTCTCCTCCTCCGCTTTTGGCGGTATCTTCAGCCACTTTTTCAATAACAGCTTTTGCTAATTCATTTTCACTTTCAATTCCTCCTAAAATACTTGAAACATTAGCTACCTGATTGGCTAATCCTATGGCAAAAGTAGCCGCTTTGGTAAATGAAGAAAACTGGGCATGTTCAATAGCTATTATATCATCCCTTTTAAGCCCCAAATCACCAGAGATCTTCTCTTGAAGATCAGAAGGAACGTCATGCCAATAGACAGGTTCAATCTTATCGTCCCAAACAGCGCTGACTCTGTCATATAAAGCAGTCCACCAAGAAAAATGATCCGTCTGTACTACTAATTTGTTTCTTTGAAAATCAATAAATCCGTCAGCGGGCACCCATTTTTCTTCATCCCAATAAGCGGCATATAAGTTTTCAATTTTTGCTCCTGAAGGAAGTTTTCCCCGATCAATATCCAATTCTATAATTATTGGTCCGCTTACTTTTTGATTTGCCCTAATATTATAAACATCAGAAGCATAATTTTTATTGTTTGCTAGGGAAGGTTTTTTAGCAACCTTATCAATTTTTATTTTAGCCCCAATCGGCAAGCTGTCCGGTAAAACATTGACTGCTATCTCTTCCAATTCAGCTGTTGCGCCAGATTTAACCATTTCAACCGAAGATTTATCTTCTTTATTTTTAATTGGAATATCAGGTTCTAGAACATCGGTTCTTAAAAAATAAACACCTAAAATAAAAATACCGACTATCAAAACAATCGGAATAATCACTTTTTTAGATTTTATTTTTTCAGTTATGCTTTTTTTGATTTCAATTTTTTGTTCTCTCTTTAGAATATTTGAGCCTTCTTTTTCCATATTTTTTTGTTATTAATTATTTTTTATTTATACTAGGATTGACGCGTTTGCCATATTTTGTACATTATATTTTTTCTCGCTAATTAATTTGTTAAAAGTAAAATAATTTTAACTTTCATTTATAATTCTGTAAAAAAAATTTCCTATGCTAATGTTTTTTCTTTTAAATCTTATCCGAACATTAGCAGTTCCGGCCTGAACAACAACAAGACTCCCATAATTATCATAATAATTCCGCCGATTAAATGAGAAATATGGCTGTATTTAGTAGTCGCTCCAGTCATTTGCAAAGTTGTCATTGCCACAAAAAAGACAATCAGATCATCAAGCATAAAAATGAAAATATAAAGCAGCAGAAAAGCATAATATTGCCACTTTTCCAATGAAGACAATGCGAGAATTTGAGTATAAATTGCCGGCAAGCCAGCTGAACAAACTAGTTCCACTAAATTAACCGCGAAAGCCAAAATAACGATTCCACTCAAAGCTATCCAGAGCTGTTTTTTCTGAGTTATACTTTTTAATTTTTCAAAAACCTTTTGTCTTTTTTTATTATCGGTTACTTTGCATTTTCCAGATTTATTGGTAAAATATTCTTTTAGATTATAACCTCCGGCGGCTAAAGCAACTAGTCCAATAATAATTCTGACCCATAAAACGAACCCTAAAAATAAAAACAGATTAAGCCAAGCTGACATAAAGAGAAAATAAACAAAAGCCGATGAAACAATAAAAGCAATTCCTAAAATCCACATTCTTTTTTTATCTTTCATTCCTAAAAGCATGCTAATCAAGAAAAGCAGCACCCACATAGCGCATGGATTAAAACCGTCCAGTCCGGCTATTAAAATAGTCAGAATTGGCAAGGAAAAATTTTTAGTTTTTATCTCTCCAAAAATCGGCAAATTTATTTTTTCAGGCATCTTTTTTTCATTTTGATATTTAGAACCTGAAGCTGCGGGAGAAATTAAATTTCCAACCGTATCATAGCAACCATTCTGTAAAGCGCATTGAACAGCTTCTTCTATTGCCGCTCCAGTAGTTTGCTCATTATACCATCCAGTAAAATAATGATCGCCCACTATTGTAAAAGGCACGCCTGAAATATCAACGCTTAATTCTTTCCCGATTTTTTTCAATAAATCAATATTATCTTTATTGCCCGTAACTTCAAAACTATGCACTTTTAAATTGTCGTATTTTTGCTCCAATTTTTCCAAGAATGGCTTTTCATTTGAACAATGCGGGCAACCGTTTGCCCAAAAAAAGTAGAGGTTAACCTCCTCATTAGAATTAAGAAATAAATGTTCTTGAGCCGAAACAGATGTTGTCGAAAATGTTAATCCGGCAATTAGTAAAAATAATAATATTTTGACTGTTCTTTTGATCATATTTTAAAATAGTTAACTTATTTTAATTTCTTTAAATACTCATAAGCTGATAAAGCGGATTTTGCTCCTTCTCCGCAAGCTGTGATGATTTGCTTATCTCTGACATCTGTAACATCGCCAGAGGCAAATAGTCCATCAGTTTTCGTCGCGCAAGTTCTGGGGTTTATTTTAATCTCGCCATTATCATTAAGCTCTACTAAATTTTTAGCGAAATTAACAGCTGGCGCGGCGCCAATCTCTACAAAAATGCCGTCAACGGCAAGCTGGCTGATTTTTTTTGATTTTCTGTTTTCGTAAACAATTTTTTTGACAAAATTATCTCCCTTAATTTCTTTCACATCCGCATTAGTGATAACGCTAATTTTTTTATCACTTTTAATTTTCTGCTGAAGAATTTCATCCCCTGTAACTTTCGACGCGTATTCCAAAATATAAACCCTTGAACAAAATCCAGCCAATTCTAGTCCGGCTTCCAATCCTACATTTCCTCCTCCAATCACTGCCACAATTTTGCCTTCAACGATCGTCTCGTCGCAGGTTACGCAATAACTCACACCTTTCCCTAAAAACTTTTTTTCTCCAAGGACTCCCATTGGCTTGGAACTTCCTCCAGAAGCAACAATAATCGCTTCGGCTAAATATTTTTTTTCATCCGTTTTGACTTCAAAAAAACTGTTTGCGCTATTCAGAGATTTATCTCTAATGGAGTTTATTTTTTTAATTTCTTCAACATCTTCAAATTCACATATACTTATTTCAAACTTTTCCAAATGCTCTTTGAACTTTTTCATTAATTCCAATCCTCTAATTTCTTTAAAGCCAGTATAATTTTCAACCTCAAAAGCACTGCCCGTTTGGCCAACAAAATCTTTTGATATAAGCAGTGTATTAAGTTTTTTTCTAGCAGCATAAATTCCAGCCGTAATGCCAGCAGGACCTCCGCCGATAATAATTAAATCATACATAATTGTGATTCATTAAAATTAATTTCAATATATTCAAAGCCTAGCTTATCCCCAAGACTTCCAATGTTTTTTTCTTGTCAAATCCGACAATAATTTGATCTCCAATTTCCATCACGGGGACTTCTTTCTGTCCTGATTTTTTTATCATCTCCTTTTTAGCTTCTTTGTCGCTAAAAATATCAATTTCTTCAAATTCAATATGATGTTTTTTCAAAAATCCTTTTAAAGTATAACAATAGGCGCAATCGGGAGTAGAATAAACTTTTATTTTTTTATTAGAAATATTCATAATTTGATTTTTTATTAAAATTTTATCCAATTAAAAAAGTATCCTATTATCATAATACCTATTGAAGTAACGCTCAAAAAAGCAAGCAGCAATTGCCAATTCATCGCTTTTTTAAGGATAAAAACGCTTGGTATTGACAAAGTAACAGTAGCGGTCATAAAAGCAAGCGCGGTTCCCAATGGGACGCCTTTTTGAGTCAAAACCTCAACTATCGGAATAACACTTATTGAATTCGCGTAAAGCGGAATACCAAGAATAGTAGCCATTGGCACTGTCCACCATTGTCGCAATGCGAGAGAATTTTCCACGAGACTCCTTGGAATAAAACCATAAATCAAGGCGCCAACCCCAACTCCGATCAGCACATACGGAAAAATACTTACTGAAATTGCCATTCCATCCCTCCACCAATAAGCTAGTTTTTCACGAAATGAAATTATTTCACTTTCGTTTTCTTTCCCCGTTTTTTTTCTAGACTTAAATTTTAAAAATTCAGGATTAACATGGCTATCCATTTTTAGACGCTGAATTACCATACCCCCAAACATGGCTATAGTAATCCCAAGAATATTATACGTCATTGTCATTTTAAATCCAAATATTGACGGAAAAATAAATAACGACGCTTCATTAACTAGCGGAGAAGCAATAAGAAAGGCAAATGTAACACCAAGCGGTATGCCAGCACTTACAAAACCGATAAAAAGAGGTATTGAGGAACAAGAGCAAAATGGCGTTATAACTCCTAAAATAGCCGCCAACAAATAATCAATTCCGTACCATTTCCGCTTAACAAGAATGTTTCGTACTTTTTCTATGGGAAAATAATAGCGGGTAATGGCCATTACATAATTAATAATTATAAGGAGCAGACCTATTTTTATAATATCATAAATGAAAAAATTTACCGCGTTGCTCCAATAAACATCGGTAATTCCCAACCAATCATAAGTGACGACATCAGCAAAAACTTGAGCAGGCTTAAATATATCCATAAATAATTTAATTATTCCAGTACTTATCAATAAACTTATTCAGACAGTGCTCGTAATAATTCTGTTTTTATTTCATTGTCCGAGCGCCCTTTCCCAGTCAAAACGGGTTTTCCATTTACTGCCAAAACCGGACTTGTCATTATCCCCATTTCAATCATTTTGTTAATATCTGTAATATATTCTACTTCCACATCAATATTTAGCTCAGCTATTATTTTTTCCACAGTTTTTAGGAGATGTTTGCAAGTCGGACAGCCAAAACCTAAGACTTGTATTTTTTGATTTTTCATAATTTTGTGATATTAATGATTATTTATATTTAAATTACAACCAAATAAACCATTTTATAAAATACGATAATAATTTTTTATGATTTAAAATATAAATTATTCATAAACATCAATATATTGATATTATATATTAAAAAAACAATGAAGCAAGTTAGTTGGTTAAATCGATTTATTGAAAATAGGAGACAACTCTCTTCGTTTTAAAGGAGATTATCCAAAAACAGCTTCTGTAAAATAAAATATAAGATTCTCTAAAACAAAAAACGGCTCGTCACCGTTTTTTTGCATCGTTCAAAAATTGAACTAGTAACGATTTTCACCGCCAAAATTCCCTCTTGGACCTCTATTATTCATTCTTTTTTTATTGCATTCATAGCAATAAAGTTTTCCGTATCCTCCGTCCTCTCTTTCCGTAGGATCAAAAGGAAGTTCTTTAATAGGATTTTTGCATTCTTCACAAGTAATGCCCTTGGAAGAAATATCAAACATTTGCCTTTGCGGACGATCGTTTGAATTCTGATAGTCCATTATAAATCACCTCTCTTTCTAATTTATTTTTACTTTATTTTATGATTTTAAAATCAGAAAACCGCTGGTGACTTACTTTAATAACTAATTTAAACCTTACTATTCTCTATATCTTAAAATACTAATTAAATTTAAAGAAACTTGGTCAAGCATTCACCTTTTAAAAGAATAGCACGAATAGCCAAAAATAACAAGATGCTGTGCTAGTCCACCTCATATTGGAAACCATATTGTTATTTATTAAATAATCCACAGGAGAGGTTAAATTTAAGCTCCAGTGATATCTTTTAGTATTGTACCATAGAATCCATTCTAGCATCTTTTCATTGAATTGTTCTAT
>DAOWDS010000009.1 GCA_030638895.1 Candidatus Moraniibacteriota bacterium
AAGAGGTTATATTGCTTCAGAGAAAGTTCTTCAATGGCTAACATATGTTGCAGAGAAGAAAGAAGTTCTCTATCAGATAGAAGTTGGAAGCGGAGGAACGACTACTGATGCTCACAACATTCAAATTGAAAGAGACGGGTTTCGGACTGGAGTTATTAAACTACCACTAAGATATATTCATTCTCCAGTTGAAGTAATGGATATAAGGGATATAAAAGGAGGAGCAGAATTGATAGCAGAAGCTGTCACAAGTCATTTTTTATTAGGATGGATTTAATCCCATCCTATCTTTTTTTATAAAGAAAATAATGAGCTTATAGAGAGTATATTTTTTTTATTATCTTTGGCATAATGATAAACGGATCTAAACAAAAAAAGGTCTCTCTATTTGCTTCTCGCATTGCTTAGTCAAGACAGAAGCATTATTTTACAACCTAACATTATAAAACAAAAACTATAATTCTATGAGTTTGATTTTAGATGAAATTACCATTCTCTTGCTATAGTAGGAATACCATAGCTTTCCATGTTATTAAAATGAGGATAATTTTTTCAATTCATAGAATATTTTAAAAAGAGTTCTGGAACCATTATGCTTAAATTTAGAAGTTGCAATCTGTTTCTGTGGAGATTAAAAATAACCGCTTAAATAAGCGATTATTTGATTGCGGGGACGGCCGGACTCGAACCGGTGGCCTACTGCGTGACAGGCAGTCGCTCTAACCAACTGAGCTACGCCCCCATATATAATTAAACTTTTTTAAAAAAACATACTGTATGACAGTCCGCCAGCTGATGAATCTAACCAACTGAGCTACGCCGTTATAGACACAATAAAAAATGTTGAACTTTTAATTTTATATACTTTATGAATTTTTAGCTAATCCTGTGTCAGAGGTGGGAATCGAACCCACGACCTCGGGCTTATGAGTCCCGCGCTCTAACCAACTGAGCTACTCTGACAAAAATTATACAAACATTTAAACATGCAAACAAAATATAATATTTTTAAGACTTACATGTTTGGAAAAATAATACGCATAAATGTCATCCTGAACCTGTTGAAACATTGTGTTTATACAGACAATGTTTTTCGACAAACTCAAGGATGACAGTTGCTAGGCTCAGGATGACATTATAGACAAGTTTAGGATGTCATAAAACACATAAGTCCTATTTAATGTTATTGCTTTTTGTTTATATGTTTTTATGACAGGATGTTGCGGGGGCAGGATTCGAACCTGCGTCCTCGAGGTTATGGGCCTCGCGAGCTGCCACTGCTCTACCCCGCTACATAATTTTTAATATTTTATTTTGTCCTTTTAGAAATTTATGATATTGAGAAGGGTTGCCGCTGCTTTGCCATTCTATGCTAACTAATAATTCACAATCAATAACTAATAACATTGTAAATCTTATTTTGGTTGTATGTTGATAATCACGGATTATAAATTATTCTTTTACCATATTAGTATAAATTAAAAATTAAAATATGACAAGAGAGTGTATTTTGTAAGAGTTTATTTAAATATATAAACATTTAAACATATTATAGTCAAGTTACATTTATTAATAAATTGGTTAACAACTATCCAATTTTACTTTTTTCATTGCATTTTTATTTTAAATAAGCTATTATTTAAATATGTCTTTTTATAAGTTATTTTTTAATTATCTATGACTTTTAGAACATATTTTTTAGGAATGATACTTAGTACTATTTTATGTTTTGTTTCTTTGGCGCTTATTGTTTTTTATATTGATCCTGAAGAAGCAGGCTTAATTGGAGTAATTTTATTTTTTCTAATGCTGTTTTTTTCCTTATCGGGACTGTTTGCTTTATTGAGTTTTTGTCTAAAAAGAAAATTTTTCAAAAGTAAAATTGAATTTGGACAGATAGGAACCTCTTTTCGCCAAGGAGTTTTTCTTTCTTTAATTTTTACGGGAACATTAATGTTACAGAGCTTCGGAATGCTTTTTTGGTGGAGCGCGGCTTTGTTTATTGTAGGAATTAGTTTATTAGAGCTTTATTTTGCGAGTAAAGATTAAGAATTTTTGGATAAATAACTTCATTATAAAGCGTGTTCACGCTTATTTATTTGATAAGCGAATATGTTTAAAATTTGATTTAATGTATATAAAATTTTAGCGTTCGTGTTTGGTAAAGATGAATTAGCGCTTGTTTGCTTTCTAAATGCGGTAATATAGATGTATCCTGGTTTATTATTTAAAATAAATTCTAAATGAGCATAAAATCAAGAAAAATTGATCATATCAAAATATGTTTAAGCAGAAATGTTCAGTTTCGCAAAAAAAATGGATTTGAAAAATATGAGCTAAAACACAATGCATTGGTTGATTTTAATTTTGATGATATTGATATAAAAACAGAATTTTTCAATCATAAATTAAGCGCCCCAATAATAATTTCTTCTATAACTGGAGGATGTGAGGACGCGAAAAGGATAAACAAAAATTTAGCCAAAGCCGCCCAAAAATTAGGAATCGTAATGAGTTGTGGATCTCAAAAAGCGATGATAAAGGACAAAAATCTAGCCTATTCTTACCAAACTAGAGATGTTGCTCCAGATATTTTGTATCTGGGGAATATAGGTTTAGATTATTTGAAAGATAAGAAAAACTTTGATAGAATTAAATCGGCCATAGAAATTATTGAAGGAGATGGAATTTTTGTTCATTTAAATTTAGCTCAAGAGCTTGTCCAGCAGGAAGGAGAACGAAATTTTGCTGATTCAGTGGTAAGTTTAACAGAATTTGTTAAATTTATGGATCTTCCAGTTTTATCAAAAGAAGTTGGGTTTGGAATATCAGGAAAAGTAGCCCTAAAACTTGAAAAATGCGGTATTAAAGCAATAGATATCGCTGGTGCTGGCGGAACAAGTTGGACAAAGGCGGAAAAATATAGGCAAGAAGAAAATTCTCTCGCTGAAAGATTTTCCGAATGGGGAATGCCGGCTTCTGAAAGTTTGATTAAATGTAAGTCAGCGGTCAATTTGCCTTTGATTGCAAGTGGAGGAATATATGATGGAATTACTGCATGTAAGGCTATTGCTCTGGGAGCTGATTTAGTCGGTCTTGCCGAACCACTTTTAATTGAAGCGAATAAAAACTCAGAATCGGTTGAAAGATATTTGGAGCAATTTATAAAAGAGCTAAAAACCGCAATGATGCTAGTAGGAGTTAAAAATTTGCAAGAGTTAAAAAATAATAAAGAAATTATAAAGTTAAACATAAATTAATAAATATGTCAGTAAAAAGAGATAAAATAATCCAATATCTAAATGAATATTTAAAAGTGAAGGACTTTGAAGATGGTTGTGTTAATGGGCTTCAGATTGAAGGGAATAAAATTATTTCGAAAATTATTACGGGTGTTAGTTTGAGTCAAAGACTTATAAGTGAGGCTGTAAAGAAAAAAGCGAATATGATTATTGTCCATCACGGATTTTTTTCTGAAACAATTCCATCGCCGTTGCAATTAAAAGGAATTCATAGAAATAGAATTAAAGATATTCTTTTTAATGATATAAATTTAATTGGTTATCATCTTCCTCTTGATGCAAACTCTATGATTGGGAATAATATTAGTTTGGCAAAATTGTTTGGTTTTATGAAAGTAAAGCAATTTGATATAGGTTTTGGAATTAATTTCGGAGTTATGGGAGAATTTAAAAAAGCAGTTAATTTTAATGATTTTATTGATTTAGTTAATGAAAAACTAAAAGCGAAGAGCTATGTACTGCCTTTTGGAAAAAAGATGATAAGAAAAGTAGCAATTATTTCTGGAGGATCTTCTCCATATTATAATCAAGCATGTGAAATGGGGGCTGATGTTTTTATTACTGGTGATATCAGAGAAAATATAGTAAGAGAGGCAGAAGAAATTGAAATTAATATTATTAATGTCGGACACTATAATACTGAAAAATTAGGTATTCAGAATTTAGGAAAATTAATTGAAAAGAAGTTTGGAGTTGAAGTTGAGTTTGTTGATGTGCCAAACGAGGTTTAGCGATTAGGTTCTTGATTTTATATTTTAATTTTCATTTATGAATCTGTTAAAAATAAAGAGTAAAACAATTGGTAAATTTATAGTAGTTGTTTTTATTGGTGGAATATTGTTGAACAGCATGTTTATTATATTTGTTTATTTAGGACAACAAGAAACAATAAAAAAGCATGAAATAAATAAATATAATTGTGAAATAAAAAATGGAGGGGTTTATACATTTATAAATGGTTTGGATAGTTATTATTGTATGGAAAAATCTAAGGATGTAGAAAAAATATGCCAGAAGAGTGAAGATTGTGAAGGAGTTTGTGTTATAAATAATTTTGAAAAAATTGTAGAAGACTTTTACTACATAAAGCAAAGTATTAACATTAAGTTTGTAGAAAATAAATATAATAATTGTTATGCAAATTTAGGGGGAAATATTTTAAATTTAGAAAAATTTATGAAAGAAGTGAATTATGAAATTGATGGAAATTGTTCAAGTCATATTTCAAAATATAATGAAACGCTAAGTAATGTTGTTGTAGAAAATAATAAAATTATTATTGATTGTAATTATTGGGAAAATTTAAAATATCGTAAAAAATATGAAAATGAAAAATAAAATCAATGAGATAAAAAAGCGGGCTCTAGAAGAAATTGGTAAAGCAAAAACTTTTGAAGCAGTTGAGGCTTTAAGGGTAAAATATTCTGGCAGAAAAAGTGAATTGACAAATGTTCTGCGTGGACTTAAAGACTTGTCACCTAAAGAAAGAAAAGAAATTGGAGAATTAAGTAATCACACAAAACAGATAATTGAATCTGAGTTAGATAAAAAAGAGTTGAAAATCAAAAACGAAGAGCTGAGTCATATTGATAAAAAAGAAAAGATTGATGTGACATATCCCGGTAAAAAAACAGCAAAAGGTCATCTTCATCCTTTAACACAAGTTCGTTATGCAATTGAAGCAATATTTAAGTCGATGGGCTTTTTGGTTGTGGAAGATAGAGAAGTGGAAGATGAATTTCATAATTTTGATGCTATGAATATGCCAAGGAATCACCCTGCTAGAGATATGCAAGATACTTTTTGGCTGAAGAATGGTTGTGTTCCACGTACTCATACATCTTCTGTGCAAGCAAGATTTATGGAAAAAAATAAGCCTCCTTTTCGAATTATTTCTTTGGGCAGAGTTTATCGTAATGAAAACACTGATGCTACGCATGAATCAAATTTTCATCAAACAGAAGGATTAATAGTCGATAAAAGTGGAAAAGTAACAGTGGCAAATGCCAAGTCAATTATTTCAGAATTTATGAAGGGACTTTTTGGAGAAAGTACAAAAATTAGGCTCAGACCAAGTTATTTTCCTTTTGTGGAACCTGGGTTTGAATTTGATGCTAGTTGTCCATATTGCAAGGGAGAAGGTTGTCGCATTTGCAAAAAAACTGGTTGGATCGAGCTTGGCGGAGCAGGAATGGTCAATCAAAATGTTTTTACTTCTGTTGGATTTAACGAAGACAAATATGAAGGATTTGCGTTTGGTTTTGGAATTGAAAGATTAGCGATGATTAAATATGGAATTGATGACATCCGTTTATTTCATGCTGGTGACTTGAGATTTTTGCAGCAGTTCTAGTTGTTATTTTGAACTTGATTCAGAATCTTTTGTCTATTGGATCTTATTTATAATTTATTTCATAGAGTTTTAAGTAATAAATAAAAGATCCTGAAATAAATTCAGGAAGACAAGTAATTATAATTTTTAATAAGATAATGAAGAAAAATATAAAATGTCCGTATTGTTTAGAGAAAATAGATGTAAATACAAAAAAATGTATATTTTGTGGTGGTCTTGTTGAAAAAAAGTTAAATGATGAAAAAAATAAAAAAATTAATGGTTACAAAGTTTATTCTTATGAAAAATATTGGCAATTACGTTTTTTAGGGGTAGCTTTTGTAGTTATTTTATTGTTAATAATATTTTATTATAGTAGGGGTTATAAACAATATTAGTAATTTGATAGTTTAAATTAAATAAAGTAGACTAAAATGAAAATATCATATAATTGGTTAAAAGAATATGTTGATATAAGTATAACTCCAGAGAAGCTGGCGGAACTTTTGACAATGCATAGTTTTGAGGTAGAAAATATTATCAATCAGGGTGAGGGATTAGATGGAGTGGTGGTGGGGGAAATTTTAGAGATAAAAAAACATCCTAATGCGGATAAATTAAGCGTGGTGAAAGTAAATATAGGAAGCAGGGGTTTAGCCCCTGTGGCCACAGAGGCTAAACCCCTGCTACTAGAGATTGTTTGTGGCGCACCAAATATTGATGTTGGGCAAAAAGTATTGGTTGCAAAATTAGGAGCTGAAATTCCATGTGGATTGAAAATTGAAAAACGAAAAGTTAGAGGAGTTGAATCTTGTGGGATGGTTTGCGCAGAAGATGAACTTGGTTTAGGAGAAAACCATGAAGGAATAATGATTTTAGATGAAAAATCACAAATTGGAACGTCTGTTCAAGAAGCGCTTGGACTTGATGATGTGATTTTTGAAATTGATATTTTGCCGAACAGAGCGCATGATTGTTTAAGTCATATTGGAGTGGCTAGGGAAGTGGCAGTGCTATTAAACGAAAAATTAAAAGCTAAAAATGAAAAGCTGGAAATTGACAATTTAAAATCTAGTGAATTATTGAGCGTTAAAATTAAAAATGAGCAGTTGTGTCGAAGATATTCAGCTGCTGTTATAAGCAGTGTTCAAGTCAAAGAATCCCCAGGCTGGCTTAAAAGCAGATTGGAAAGTTGTGGCATAAGGCCAATAAATAATGTTGTTGATATTACAAATTTTGTGATGCTTTCAATTGGTCAGCCGATGCACGCTTTTGACGCGGATAAACTGAAAGAAAGAAATAAGAAACAAGACACAATAACCAAACAAAGAACAAGACATAACGATCAAACAAAAATTACTATAAGAAATGCAAAGAAAGGCGAGAATATATTGGCCTTAGATAATGAAACTTATAAATTAGATGAAAATGATCTAGTAATTGCTGATGAAAAAAAACCAATTGCAATTGCGGGAGTTATGGGAGGGCTTGAAGCCGCGGTTACGGAAAGTACAAAAAATATCATTTTTGAAGCTGCAAATTTTCAAGGAACAAAGATTCGAAAAACTTCTTCAAGATTGAAACTATCCTCAGAATCTTCATATCGATTTGAAAGAGAAATTGATCCAGAGATTACAATTCAAGCAATTGAAATGGCAGTAAATCTGACAAAAGAGTTGGCTGGCGGAGATATGAAAGATGGCGTGACTGATATTTATCCTAATCCAGAGAAAAGAAGAAGTATTAAATTTAATTTTTCTAGGATTGAAAATCTACTAGGCATTGAAATTAAAAAAGAAAAAGTTTTTAATATTTTGACTTCACTTAGTTTTGAAGTTTCTTACAAAGATGATGAAATCGAAGTTTTGGTACCGACATTCAGAAAGGATATTGAAAAGACAAATGATATTATTGAAGAAATTGGCAGAATTAATGGATATGAAAGAATTAGGGAAGTTTTTGCAAACATGCCGATGAAATCTGTAATTCAAGACAAGACCTTGTTAATAGAAAAAGACATCAGAAAAACTCTGGAAGGACTTGGATTTTTTGAAGTTTATAACTATTCATTTTTAGGTGAGAAAGAAATCAGTGGAAGTTGTTTGAAAATTGAAGATCATTTTGAGCTTCAAAATCCTTTAAGTGAGGAATTTATGTTTATGAGAACAAGCCTATTGCCCGATCTTTTAAACAATACGAGGGATAATCTCAAGCACCGAGATAGTTTCAAATTATTTGAATTAGGAAGGATATATCTTAAGGATAGCAAGGATAATGTTGATGAAAGAAAAATTCTTTCTGGTGTAATAATGAATAAGAATCAAAAAGAAACGTTGTTTTATGATATAAAAGGACAACTGAAATTGATTTTAGAAAAAATTGGAAATGAAAAATTGTCATATAGAAAAATTGAAAATCCAGAAAGTTTTTGGCATAAAGGAAGATCAGCTTCCGTTTTGGCAAAGAAAAAGCCAATTGGAAAAATTGGTGAAATTCATCCAATTGTTTTGAATAATTTTGACCTGAGTTCAAAAGTTGTTTATTTTGAAATTTACATTGAAGAATTGATTAGCTTTTATGGCGAAATTAAAAAATATCAAAAAATAAATAAATTTCCAAGAGTTGAACTTGATCTCTCGGTTGTTTTCAATGAAGATGTTCAGTGGAGTGAAATCAAAAAAGAAATCAATAGCGCTAGCGATAATTTAATTCAAGAAGTTGAACCGTTTGATATTTATCGCGGAAAAAACTTGGACGAAAGTAAAAAAAGTATCGCTTTCCGTGTTTCGTATCAGGCAGAAGACAGAACGCTTACGGACGGTGAAGTAAAAGCTATTCAGGATAAAATTGTTAGTAATCTTGAGAAATTAGGCGGAGAAGTAAGGAAATAATATTTAATTTGTCATTCTGGAGCGATAGCGATAGAATCTCGTTATTACACACATAATAATGAAAAATAATAAATCAAAAAAGCTAAACATATTTAGGACTTATGCATTTTGTGTCATCCTGAACTTGTTGAAGAGATAAACGTAATGCTTCGACAGAATCCAGGATGACAACCACAAAAAAGCGGATTTTCTCTTGAAATATCTGTTTGTTTAGTGTATACTGATACAGTAGGCTTATTGTGTAATTAATTCCTACTACAATTTTCATATTTTGGTCAAATCTCACCACAAATTTTTTCAGCTTAGCTTAGGCTAAACCTCAAAAATTTTTGGAAAATTATGCCTCAAAATATAAAAATCTCGTTACGAAATTAATTACACAACAAGCCTACTAATAGTAGTAATAAACAGTAATTTATACAAATTTATGGCTAGAACAAGTAAAAAAACTGTTATTGTAAAAACGAGAAAAAAGCCTTTTATTAAGAGTAAACAAATTGAGAAAAAATCTGAATATGGAGCGAAGCAGATCCAGGTTTTAGAAGGCTTGACGCCAGTGCGAAAACGGCCAGGAATGTATATCGGAGGAACAGGACTTGAAGGTCTTCATCATTTAGTTTGGGAAGTGGTTGATAATTCAATTGACGAGGCTATGGCCGGACACTGTAATTCAATAGAAATAGAGCTTTTGCCTGATAATTTGGTCAGGGTTAGTGATAATGGTCGTGGAATTCCCGTTGAAAAGCACTCGCAAACGAAAAAATCAACATTAGAAACAGTTTTGACCGTTCTTCATGCTGGAGGAAAATTTGGTGGAGAGGGATATAAAGTTTCAGGAGGCCTTCATGGAGTTGGCATTAGTGTTGTAAATGCTCTTAGTATTTATATGAAAGTGGAAATAAAAAGAGATGGAAAAATTTGGATACAAGAATATAAAAGAGGAAAGCCGAAATTTAAAGTAAAATCAATAGGAAAAACAAAAGAGACTGGGACACAAGTTACTTTTCAACCAGACAACGAAATATTCGCGGAAATAAAATTTGATTGGGAAAAAATTATTTCAAGAATGAGGCAACAAGCCTATCTCACAAAAGGAATTAAGATAAAAGCAATAGATTCAAGAGAAAAGGATAAAAAGAAATCTTACGCATTTTATTTTGATGGCGGTGTTATTTCTTATGTAAAGCATTTAAATAGTGGCAAGGAAATAAAAAATAAAACCCCGTTTTATGTTGAAAAAGACAAAGATGATGTTTTGACGGAAATTGCAATGCAATATAATGATGGATACAAAGAGCATATTTTTGCTTTTACAAATAATATACACACTATTGACGGAGGAACGCACGTTGTTGGTTTTAGGTCTGCGTTAACAAGAACATTTAATTCGTTTGCAAGAAAAAAGGGATTTTTAAAAGAAAAAGATGAAAATCTGACAGGAGAAGATATTATAGAGGGATTAACGGTTGTTATTAATATTAAGCTCAAAGATCCTCAATTTGAAGGACAGACAAAAGCAAAACTTGGAAATGCTAATGTGAAATCTATTGTGTCAAGTGTGATGTCGTCTGCTTTAGAAGAATATCTTGAAGAAAATCCAAATGATGCTAAAGAAATTCTTAGCAAATGCATTTTAACCGCCAAGGCCAGGGTTGCGGCTCGCGCGGCTAGAGATACAATTATCAGAAAAGGAGCTCTTGAAGGGATGACGCTGCCAGGCAAGCTTTCTGACTGTTCAAATAGAAAATCCGAAAATTGCGAGATTTATATTGTTGAGGG
>DAOWDS010000043.1 GCA_030638895.1 Candidatus Moraniibacteriota bacterium
ATAGAACAATTCAATGAAAAGATGCTAGAATGGATTCTATGGTACAATACTAAAAGATATCACTGGAGCTTAAATTTAACCTCTCCTGTGGATTATTTAATAAATAACAATATGGTTTCCAATATGAGGTGGACTAGCACATAGTTTGTTTTTGTTTGGGGAATATTATATAATGAAGACAGAAAGAAGCTGTCATTCTGAGGAGGGACGACGAAGAATCCCGAATCTATGCGCATAAAACTTTCTTTTACGCTATGCGAAACTGAATACGGGATCTTTCTCCGCCAGCCGGCGGATCAGGATGACACTTAAATAAAGTTTTGTAATTTAAATTAATTTAAAAATATATAACTTATAGTAAGCAATAATAATTTTTTGGCTCAAGTTTATAAATAAATATATTAAATATGGTTACAATAAAACTAAACAAAAACCAAAAGATTTATATAATTGTAATAATTACATTATTTATTTTTGGAATAATATTTTATAATACCCAAGACAAATGGCTTAAGGGAAGAAATATAACGATAGAAAATAAAAACCAAAATGGGCTTTCTGTAAACAATATAGATAGTGTCGAAGAAAAAAAGGAAGATAAAGAAGAGAATAAAAAAAATTTAATAAATGGCATTGAGTGCGAAAATTCAAAAAAAAGACCGTTTGCGGTTATGTTGGCAGGAGATTTGGAAGCGTGGCCATTAAGCGGGATTGAAGAATCAGATTTAGTAGTTGAAATGCCCGTTGTGACAAATGGCATTACGCGATATATGGCAGTTTATGTTTGTGGCGAGCCGACAGAAATTGGAAGCATTAGAAGCGCTAGACACGACTTTATCTCCTTGGCGATGGGATTTGACGCGATTTTTGCCCATTGGGGAGGGTCCCATTATGCTTTGGATAAATTGAATAATAAGATTATGGACAATGTGAACGCCTTATATTTGGACGGAAGCGTATTTTATAGAAAGCCAGGACTTCCAAAGCCGCATGACGGATTTACAACTATAGAAAAATTACAAGAATATTCTGAGCGTGTTGGATATAGGCTAGAAAGTAATTTTGAAGGATATAAATTTTATGATCAGGAAGATCCGATAGATAAAAACGGAGAACTTAGCATTAAATATCCTTCTGTTTACGGGGTTGATTATAGCTATGACGCGCAATCTAATTCCTATTTAAGAATTAAGGGCGACAAGGCAGATAAAGATAGGCTTACTTCAAATCAAATTATCGCGAAAAATGTGGTTATTATGTACGCTGTTTCAAGACAGATTGAAGGGCAATATAATGATATGGATATTGACGGAGAAGGGGACGCGGTTGTGTATCAAAATGGCTGGGAAATTAATGGAAAGTGGAAAAAAGATAAAGAAGATATGAAATCTAAATTATTTTTTTACAACGAAGCAGGCGAGGAGATAAAATTTGTTCCAGGAAAAATTTGGATTCAAATTGTTCAACCAAATCAAGACGTGGAGTGGGAAATTAATTAGAGTATTTAGCATACAATAAATTCCAATAATGATATATAAGAGCCAAATAACAAATACTAAATACTGAATACAGAACACTAGATTAAAAATACTAATCTTATGCAAAACATTAACAGCAACAAAAAAAACATCCATCTCTATTTCGGCGATGACGATTTTTCTATTGCGGAGGAAATACAAAAAGAAAAGAATGCTTTTGAAAAAAAATACGGAGATATAAATATACACGAGATTGATTGGAATAATCAGAATTTGAGCAAGGATGAAAAACTGGGCAAATTACAAAAAGGTTTTTTATCAGGTTCTCTTTTTAGTTCGGATAAATTGCTGATTATAAAAAACAGTTTATTTTTTTTGAATAAGAAAAAAAAAGAAGATAAAAAAGAAGAAGAGAACAAAAATAATATTGACGAAAAAGAAAAGCTAATTTTAAAATATCTTGAAAATCCAACAGATGAAATCAGGATATTTTTTATTGAAGAAAATATTGATAAAAGAAAAAAGATTTATAAAGAATTAATCAGGCTTGAAAAAGAAGAAATTGCAAAAATAAAAGAATTTTTAGTTCCTTCGGATTTTCAATTTGAAAATTGGATTGAAAATCGGATTAAAAAAAGAAGCGGTAAAATAAGCAAAGAAGCTTTAAATAATCTTGCTATTTTATTGGGAAAAGGTCTTGCGCAAAAAAATAGAAACGGGAAAATAAATCAATCTTATAATTTGTG
Organism: Candidatus Moraniibacteriota bacterium; assembly: GCA_030638895.1. Taxonomy (GTDB): domain Bacteria; phylum Patescibacteriota; class Minisyncoccia; order JAHIHE01; family JAGLIN01; genus DAOWDS01. The sequence goes on from DAOWDS010000043.1 coordinate 2,225, forward strand.
GGAGGCAAGCAATGAAATCGAAAAGCTTGTTAGCTATTGTGACAAAAAAGAAATTAAAAAAGAAGATGTAGCATTACTTGTCAAATCAAAAGTAAATATGAACATATTTGACCTTATAGATAGCATAAGCCTTAGAAATAAAAATAAAGCGGCTCTTTTGTTAAATAAGCAGATTGAACAAGGACTGAACGAAAATTATATTCTTATTATGTTTGTTTATCAGTTTCGCAATCTGATAAAAATAAAAAGTTTATTAAATCAAGGGCTTATGAACCAGCAAATTATTACGCAGACAAAAATGCATCCTTATGTTGTTCAAAAAAGCGTTCAACAATGCCAGAAATTTGATATGCAAACTTTGAAAAATATATATAAAAAACTTTTTGATGCCGATCTGGCGATAAAAACTGGCAAAATGAATGCTAGGCTGGTTTTAGATTTAATTGTGGTATCAGTGTAGATTAGTATGCAGTATTTAGTATTAAGTATAATTTTTAATTTTCAAACAACCATCTGTCATTGCGAGGGCGATAGCCCGTGGTAATCCCGTAACTATACGCATAGAACTGTAGTATAATATAATAAGAAACTAGTCACGGGATCGCCACACTCTTTCCGGTCGTTTGTAATGACAATAAATTCATAATTTTTAATTTTGATTGATTAAAATTATCACACAGAATAAACCACCCTATTCAATGGGTGGTTTATTCTGGTCTATTTCTCGTTTTTTATTTTGCTTTTTTCTGCTGAAGGGAGTTTACTTTTTTTGCCAGTTTGGACTTTTTTCTTGAAGCTGTGTTTTTCTTGATGATTCCTTTCTTAGCGGTTTTATCTATTTGTTTATAAGCATTTTTGAGGATTTCTTCAATTTTTTTTATCTTATCACCGGTAACGTTTTCAGTCTTTTTTTCTAATATATATACAAGCTCATTAAAGTTTTTTATAATTTTCTTCATCTTGACTTTAGATCTTGTATTGATAATCTTTTTTCTCCCACTTTTTTTCAAAGACTTCTTAGCTGATTTCGAATTTGGCATAAAATTAAATTGTTATATTGTCAAAAAATAAATTATTTAAGATAATTAAATACTATTACAGTTTGCAGAAAATGTCAAATGGATATATATTAAGTACAGTGATGTGTGCATTAGTTGTTTTAGCAGTAATAGTAAAATTTGTTGCAGAAACTTAAAGCTACATTGCTACATTGTTAAATTGCTAAACGTTGACAATGTAACAATTTAACAATGTAACAATTTAATCAAATGATTTCTTATATTAAAGGAAAAATAATTTTTAAAAACGAGAGTTTTTTAATAGTCTCAACTGGAAATGTTGGGTATAAAGTTTTTTTTTATGTCTGATTTAAGTGAAATTGGACAAGAAGTAGAGCTATTTACTCATTTGAACGTGCGTGAAGACGCTCTAACCATATACGGATTTTTAGAATATAAGGAGCTTGAACTTTTTGAACATCTGATTTCAATTTCTGGAATAGGGCCAAAAGCAGGAATGGGAATTTTGTCCTTGGCGGATCCAGAAACGATTAAAGTCGCGATTGCAAAAGGAGATTCAAGTATTCTTACACGCGTTTCTGGAATTGGAAAAAAAACGGCAGAGAGAGTTGTTTTAGAACTTAGAAATAAATTTTCAAATTTGGAAAACGATGACGTTTTACAAGAAAAGAGCAAAGAAATAAATGACCATACAGATGTTATTGAAGCTCTGGTTGGCTTAGGATATAGTTCATCGCAAGCAAAGAAGGCGATCGCAAGTATTCCTGTAGAAATTAAAGATGTCAGCGAAAGAATTAAAATGGCATTGAAAGAGCTAGGGAGGAAATAGAAATAAATTTCCAATGACTAATTTTTTAAGTCGCTAGAAATTTAACAAGAAAAGGAATGGTTGCCAACTTGCTCGCGCAATAGAAGTTTGATTTATAAATTTAAAAATTTATGAAGAACATTGAACAAATAAAAAATGAGAGTATATATGAATTCAGCTCTAAGACTACTCAAGAGAGATATGCAAAAATTGCTGAAGAAGGTTTTTGGGAAAGCGAGGAAATATTAATTAGTAAATATTTCAAACCTAAATCAAAGATGCTTGATGTTGGTTGTGGATCAGGAAGAGCTGCTATTTCGCTACACCAAAAAGGTTATAAGGTAATCGGAGTTGACATAACTCCCAAAATGATTGATACGGCTAAAGCAATTGCTTCGTCGAAAAATATAGATATTGATTATGTGGTTGGTGACGCAATTAATCTTAAATTTTCTGAAAATTATTTTGATGGCTCAATATTTGCTAATAATGGTTGGGTACAAATTCCCGGAAAAGAGAATCGACAGAAAGCCCTAAGTGAAATTTATCGAGTTATAAAACCAGGTGGATATTTTATTCTTACTGCACACTTAAGATATTACTCAGGTATCTATTTATTTTTTTGGATAAAGAATTGGGTTAAATTTTATATTTTAAAACCGCTTGGATTTAAAATCAAAGAAATTGATTTTGGAGATCTATTTTTCAAAAGAAATTATCCGGACAAGAAGTTAAATCAAAATCAGTTTATTCATCTTACAAGCAGAAAAGAAGTGGAGGAACAAATTAAAAATGCTGGTTTTAAATTAAAACTGCTAAAAAGTATGGGAGAAATATCCAGCGAAGATGCTAAATTAATGAGAGGTTCATTGTCAAAAAATTTTAATTCATTTAAATCACCAATTTTCTATATTTGCGAAAAATAGAAATCTTGCTTATCAATTTTTAAAACCGTAGAAGATTTAACATAAGCTTCTTATCTTTTTGAAACAAACTCATTATCTTTAATATAAAATCTCAATAATTTATCTTTCCAAATTCCAGCATAATCCACTCCGATTCGCTTGGATTTTTTTATTTGGCTTTGTTTTATTTTTTCTCCGTTTTCAATCCAAAGTTTTTTACCGAGCGTCAAATCATAATCGTTTAGTTTTTTGTCTATCTGAAATTCTCGGCATAGCTTTGCCGGACCGTTTATCGTAGGAACACAAGATTTTGTGTTCCTACTGTAGGGCATATGTATTGGTTCCAATGCCCTAATCAAAACTGCGCATGGATTATTTTTTTCTTCTGTGACGACATTGAAGCAATGATACATTCCATAAATAAAATAAATATAAGCACGTCCTGCCGGCCCAAACATTACCTTTGTTCTTTGAGTCAGTCCTTTCGCGCTATGACAGGCCAAATCTTTTTTTCCAAGATATGCTTCAGTTTCCACAATTTTTCCGACATATAGTTGCTTGTTTATTTTCCGACATAAAAACTTGCCAAGCAATTGTTTAGCAAGTTCTTCTGTTGATTGATTATAGAAAGATTTATTTAGAATATTTTTCATTTTGTATAGTATAAGTTAATAAATATACATAATTTTTAAATATTTTCTGAATTTATCAATTCTGAAAGTGTCACGAATTCATAACCCTTTTTTCTTAGTTCCGAAATAATTTCAGGCAGAGCTTCTGAATCAAGATGGCTTTTGTCATTTGAATTGCTTCCAAGATGCATCATTATGATTGATCCTGGAGATGTTTTTGCAATAACTCTGTTTTCAACTAGTTCTTTTGTCATACTGCCCGATATCCCCTTCCATCCGAGAGAATCAATTGTCCATCTAATATCTATGTAATCCTTATTGTTAATAATTTCTCTTGACTTATTATTTCTATCTCCGTATGGAAAGCGAAAAAAAGGTCTGAATTTTGAATTAAGTTTTGATATTGCTTCTTCTGTCAGTTCAAGTTCGTTTGTAATCTCTTTTTCAGAAATTTGCGTGAAATAAGGATGTGAATAGCTATGATTTCCAATATCACTTCCGAATTTAATTATCATTTCAACTTTTGTTGGATATTTTTCAATAAATTTGCCTGTCAGAAAAAAAGTTCCTTTGACATTTTCTTTTTTCAAAATTGCTAATATTTTTTCAGTTCCGTCCGCGTTTGCGCCCGCGTCAAAAGTAAGAGCAATAATTTTTCTCTCTGTTGCGACTTTTGATATTTCTTTTCCTTTGTATTTTTCAATAATTGGATGCCAATTAATATTTTCTTGATCTATTTCTTTTTCTATTTTATTATTTTCAATTTTATCATTGTTGTTGATATTTTGTGTGCTATTTTCAAATGATTTATCAAAATTATCATAATTTCTATTCAAATCTTTTAATATAAAAATCATTATGCAAACCGTAAATATCAAAAACAAAGCTGTAGTTAAATATAATCTATATATTCTTTTCATAAAAGTATTGTTAATTTTAGTTATGAATTGTCATTCTGGAGAGAGTGAAGCGACCGATAGAATCCCGTGCTTAGTATCATAGGGCCCTGTATTGCGTTTCGTGCGCATAGATTCGGGATTCTATCACTGCACTCGCTTTGCTCGCTTGTTCCAGAATGACAGGAAAGGTTCATTTCGGTCTTATTATATTCTATACATTTTATTTGTAAATTGCAAAATATCTGGTATTATTAAAACATCAATTGTCTATATTAAATTAGTCAAAATAATAAAATTATATAACATTTATGTTAATTAACAAAAAGCAAAAACCTGGGGTTGGAATAGGCGTTATCATTGTTAATGGTGATGGAAAAATACTTATTCTAAAAAGAAAAGGCAATCATGCTCCATATTATTCAATTCCTGGAGGACGTCTTGAATCGGGAGAGACTTTTGAAGAAGGCGCGATAAGAGAAATCAAGGAAGAAACAAGTCTAGATATTAAAAATCCAAAAGTAATTTCAGTAACAAATAATCTTGAAACTTATAAAAATGAGAAATTGCATTTTATCTCGATTATTTTATTTACAGAGCGCTTTTCTGGTAGCTTAAAAATTATGGAACCAGAAAAACACGAGGAGATATTGTGGGTAGATCCGAAAAACTTGCCAACGCCGCATTTTGACGCAAGCCAAAGAGGCGTTATTTGTTATTTAGAAAATAAATTTTATAAGAAATTTGAGTAAAGTGGTTAAAATGTGTTGTTTTATAATAACCATAATATTAATATGAGCGAATAAATTTTTAGATCAAGCCATCTTTACAAATTGGTAATATATGATAATGTGTAACTTGTAGCGTATGTGGTGTAACGTTAAAATGAAATAAAACAATCTACGTGTTATAGGCTGTATGTTATATATTATACGTTGTGCGTTATACGATGCGGCCTCATCGTCTAGTGGTTAGGACACCAGGTTTTCATCCTGGTAACAGGGGTTCGATTCCCCTTGAGGCTACGTGCTTAATAATCCTTTATTTAGAGGATTATTTTTTATACCCACACATTTAAATTGAATCCCCACAAGAATCTAAGAACGGGGGGGGCTTGACTTTTGTTATAAAGCATGCTACCATCCAATGTTGTTCTTTTAAAAATTACAGGTAGATGATTTTTTCGTTAAATACTCAATTTAGCGATAAATCATCTGTCTGTAAAAATAACATGGATTAAGGAGGATAATCGAATGAAGCAATATGTAAAGACTGGAGTGATGGAATATAGACATTTGTTGCATATCAAAACTTTTATCGATATAATAGAGAACGATCTTAAAAAAGGAACTGCAATAGATGTAAACGGTCAAATCAAAAAAGAACTTGAAAAAATCAAAAGGGAATTTCTGAGATTAAGAGAAGAAGCTTGCGAGAAATTTGATTTGATTGATTCGGACGATATCACTCTGAGAGAATATGGTCCAGAAAATATTTTGATTTCGTCGGAAGAGAAAATCACTTTTGACGATTGGTTTTCCAGAGTGATGCCTCGCGTGTCACTGGCTTTCTATTATAATCAATACAGCCCACATGTGACATTATTTTGCGAAAGTTCAGAAACAAACTTTCCATTAGATGAAGGAGAGAAATTTCTGTTTTGGGAAGGCCCTTTCTATTTAATCTATGAAGGAAACGACATAGAAAATGTTGTAATAAAACTTGTTTCTTTGCGATTTTATTCGGAAGAAGATGAAGTTTTAGCATCTGAAGACGTTATCCCGGCCGTAGAACCTCTTAGAATAGAAATCTTGGAGGTAAATAGTAGCACCTGGCAGGAAATTGAAGTTTCGAAAGAAGGTAAAGAGTTTCGTCCAGGAGACAAATTTCGATGGCGAAATTCAACCTATCAGTTCAGAGCTGAAAAATAAATTAAGGAATATTTCCAGCCTCGTAGTAAAAAATCTGCGAGGTTATTTTTATTTTTTATTGACAACAGATTTTTAGTATAATTAAATGGCAATCATCTTGTCCAATTCTTTAATTTCTCTACTCCATTTCTTCAATTCCACAATCAAAGGGTTCAAATTTGCCATACAGTAGTCTACACGATAAATCATCCCTTGAATAAGGGATATATTAACATGTAAGAAAGGAAGGATTTTTTGATTGGAATATTTTTTGATTATTTGGTATAATAAAATTATAATTTGTAATTAAGCAAAAATGAAGAATAAAAATATTATTGTAATTTTATTTTTTTAGTAATTGTAGGCAGTATAGGATATTTTTATTATGTTGGAATCTTTGATGGGGTTATCAATAAAATATCTAATCGTAGTGAAGTTTCGGAGGATAAACAAATTAAAAATTCTGATGAAATTTTAAATAAGATTTTAGAGAATATTAGGAAAGTGAAAAGCGTAAAAGTGAATATTGTTCAGTTAGATCCTGAAAATTATGAATATTATGGTTATAATGTATTTTTAAATCAAAATGATAGCGCACAATTTATTTTTCCCGATAAAAAACTATTGTATTCTCCAGTGCTGCCAATTGACAATGAAGCTCAGAAATCAGAAGCTGTGATTATAGGAAATGATATCTATCTACAATATTTTTCGCAACCATACTGGATTCATGTAAAAAACGGTGATACTGTTCCAATTCTAATTCCGGGAATGCATGCAACACATGACATAGATAATTATATGGATGGATGGGATTTAACGAAAAATATTGAAAAAATAACAGAAGATTTAGGAGTTGAAGAAATAAATGGAAGAAAGCTCCGTCATTACAAAGTAAAGATAACAAAAATTCCTGTCGATTCTATGAATAATTTAAGTGAAGGGGAAAGATATTTTCTTAATTATATTTTAGGATTAAATTTTGAAAGTTTAAAAGAGACATCGGTAGACATAAACAAGGAGAACGAAGACATACTTAAGATAGTGGACAACAATATCAGATATGTATTTGATGGCAATGAAATTATAATTCCCTTACCTGAATCTTTAAGTATTCCAATTATGTATCAATTTGTGGGTGTTGGTGGTTATGAAGACGATCCATCTAGTTGGGATTTTGATATTAAGACATGGGCTATTGAAGCCGAGATTTGGGTTGGAGAAGAAGATTTTTTGGTTTATAAAGAAAAATATAGAACAGAACATTCAGAGTTTAATTATTATCCAAATGATTCAGAGGAAGAAAAAAAGGAAAAAGAGGAATATCCCTGGGAGCAAGATCAGGTTTATGAAGATGGTTTAGAGATTGTTTATTCTGATTTTAACACAGATATAAAAATTGAAATTCCAACTGAAAATGTGATAGAAATTGATGAATATCTGAAACAATTCGGCTATTCTTCTCAGGAAGATTACAGAGAAGATGCTGTAATGGTTAAAATCGAAGAAAGGGATTATAAAAGAAAGTCGGACTTACAGGGAATTAGAAGCGATTTAAATGATTTTATGTATTCGCAAGCGGAGAACAAAAAACCACCTTATTATCCAAATACAAATAATATTCTACAAAAAATAAATGATAACTCTAGCGTACTGCAAACACTTGTTCCAGAATATATAGATAGCTTGCCTGTTGATATTAAAAATCCTGAATATTATTATACATATAAGTCTGATGGTTTTGAATATGAATTATTAGCTCGATTGGAAAATTTAGAAGACAGAGAGTGTAAAATAAAAAATGGAATTTGTCTTTATATTGTCAAAGATGGATCACCGGAAAGATGTGCAGGTTCTGTGCAAATAGAAAGCGAAACGTGTAATAACGGAAAAGGAAATATTAAAGCGAAGGTTTCTACGACTGGAAATTGTCCTGTAGAATATTTTGTCGGTTATTTTGAAAATTCTATGAGCAAGTTAACGCATTCTGATTTAGGTGATAATCTTTATCTAGTTTCTATGGATAGTTGTAAAAAAATAGAAAAATTACTCGCAGTGGGCGAAGGAGGTTTTTCGATCAATAAGTAATTATAGAAATTTATCATTTGTAATATAGTAGTGTAAATAAATACAAGGAACGAGCGTTATTTATTATCAAGTCCATCCAACTCCCTAATCCCAGCATCACACTTCTTAATATCAACCAACAAGGGGTTCAAATTCGTCATACAGTAGTTGTACTTTTTATTTTTTGTTTTTAATAATGCGCTTAACAATCCTTTGTTTAAGGGGTTATTTTTTGTATTGTTATTGTAAAATCAAATCATTGATAGCATTTGTACAATTTGTTGACAGAAGGATGTGGTTCTGCTATTTTGGTATTAGATTTAGATGATAAAAATACAATCTAATTCTAAAAAACAAAAATAAACAAAAGGTGATAAAAATGATAATAGTTGACCAAGTAGATTTGCCATGTGATAGTTGTACGCCGGATCAGGATGAACTAATTTGTAATCCTTATAATAACAACTGGAAAATAACAATTATCCCAGATAATGAAGAAGAGCCTATTAAAGTAGTTGTGTGTTCTAAGTGCATAGAAGAAGTAAAAGGACTTTTGAAAGTTCTTGGAGCATAATATAAAACACCAAAAAAATAAGATGGAACAATGTTCCATTTTTTCATATTTACGCTATCTTTAAATAAAAAATAGTTTTAAGGGTTATTTTTTAGACGCGTCATTTTTTGTGAAAGGATTTTTCAGAATCATATCTTATCATGCTTATGAAATTGTTATGATGTGTGCTAAAATGTTAGTATGCTAAAATGTTAAATTGGCTTTATGATTATTCTTTCCATTGAGACATCATGCGATGAAACAGCCGTTGCTATTGTAAAATTTAGCAAAAACAAAGTGGAAGTTTTAGCGAATATTGTTTCATCTCAAATTAAAATACACAGTGAATATGGCGGAGTTGTGCCGTCTTTGGCGTCAAGAATGCATTTGAAAAATATGTCTCCAGTTTTAAAAAGGGCATTTAAAAAAACGAATCTAAATCAAAAAAACATTGATTATATTAGTGTTACAAATGGTCCGGGACTTATTCCAGCTTTGATAATTGGAGTTCAAACTGCCAAAACCTTATCCTATGCGTTGAAAAAGCCATTAGTTGGCATTCATCACATAGAGGGCCATATTTACGCTAATTGGCTCAAAAAACCTATAAAGTTAAAAACTCATAAAGGAAAAAACAATTTCAAACCATGGAAACCGGAATTTCCGATGCTGTGTCTTGTTGTTTCTGGCGGACATACTCAAATTATTTTAATGAAAAGGGATTTAAATTATAAAATTTTAGGAGAAACAGTTGATGATGCCGTAGGTGAAGCTTTTGATAAAGTCGCGAAACTTCTTGGTGTTGGCTATCCTGGCGGACCTTTGATAGAAAAAATGGCGAAAATAGGAAATAAAAACAAATTTAACTTTACTCGTCCGATGATGAATAGCGGTGATTATAATTTTAGTTTTTCAGGACTAAAGACAGCGGTTTTATATGAGGTCAGATCACAACAAAATTTCCTCCACGATAAGAGGGGATTAAGGGGGGTTGAGAGTGTTGAAGTTTCGTTAGATAATCAATACAAATCCGACATTGCAGCGTCATTTCAGCAAGCGGTTATTGATGTTTTGATTTATAAAACCGTAAAATCCGCAAAAAAACACAAAGTAAAAAATATTATTCTTGGCGGCGGAGTTTCGGCGAATAAGGAACTTCAAAAACAATTAAGCCAAAAAATAAAAAAAGAATTTCCTCTTTGCAATTTTCATTTTCCATATTCAAAATTAACGACAGATAATGCTCTTATGATTTCTATTGCTGCGTACTATCGCATAAAAAACAATAAGGAAATTGGAAATTGGAAAAGCGCTAAGGCAGACGCGAATTTGAAATTAAAATAAATTGCTAAATTGTCATTTTGTAAAAATATTCTTCGAGCGAGTGGAACGAGTCGAGAAGATTTTGTTGCAATCTCACAGTTCTCCACAAGGTCAAATAGTATTGGATAGTCAATTTATATTCTATTTCTACACAGACAGATTTTTTCAGAATGAATAGGCTAAAATAAGTAAGTCTTACTAAATATTAAAATGCGAATAATTCAATTTGAAGACAATCAAAAGGAAAGCTGGAATAAATTTATAGCTGAAAATTTCTCAGAAAGTTTTTTGCAATCTTGGGAGTGGGGAGAATTTCAGAAGAGTATTGGCAGAAAAATTTGGCGGTTGGCGGTTGTTGAAGATGCCATTCGACAAGCTCAGGATGACAATAAATCTCAAATAAATTCCCAGCCCAAGGCCGGTCAGTCTCGGGCGGAAAAATTTAACATACTAGCCGTGGCTTTAATTATAAAACACGATTTGCCATTTGGAAAAAGTTACTTATATTGTCCTCGCGGACCAGTAACTAGAATATCCAGTATCCAGTATCCAGTATCCAGTATCTATGATTTATTATTTGGTGAGATTCAAAAGATTGCCAAAAAAGAGAAAAGTTTATTTTTGAAAATTGATCCGCCGATTTCTCGTTGGTTCCACAGTGGCAATGGTCCTGTGGAACCTAAATACAAATCTTGCGCAAAAGGCCCCACAGTCCTAACGGGACTATGGAGCCAGCACAATTATAATCTAAAAAAATCGTTGAATGAAATTCAACCGAAAGATACATTAATATTAAATCTTACAAAATCAGAAGATAATCTTTTAAAAGAGATGAAACAGAAGACTCGTTATAATATTCGATTAGCTGAAAAAAGAAGAGTAAAAATCAAGAATTATGAATTACGAATTGACAATAAAAAAATTTTTAAGAAAAAATTTGATTTTTTTTGGAATTTAATAGAAGAAACTTCTAAGCGAAATAAAATTATTTCTCATAGTAAAGATTACTATTGGAAAATATTGAAAAATATTTCCCAAGCAAACAAGAAACAAAAAACAAAAAACAATAACTCAAAAAACATCAATAACCAAATATCAAGAAACAATGACAATATTTTTCGACAGGATCAGAATGATAATTGCGATTGTAGCCAAAAATTAAAAGCAAGATTATATCTTGCAGAATATGACGGTAAAACCATTGTGGCAAATATTATTTTATATTTTGGAAATATGGCGATTTATCTTCATGGAGCATCATCAAATGAGCATAGAAATTTAATGGCGCCTTATCTTTTACAGTGGCAACAGATTATTGATGCAAAAAAGGCAGGATACAAAAAATATGATTTTTGGGGAGTGAGCCGAGAAGCTAAGCTTCCTATAGGAAGCTTAGCTTATTCAAAAAATAGCTGGCAGGGAATTACAAAGTTTAAAAAAGGATTTGGCGGTTATGAAAAGAATTATATAGGCGCGTGTGATTTGATTTTCAGAAATATTGGATATGCTATATATAGGTTTATGAGAAATATGAAGGATATGTTTCATATTTTTAAAGCAAGAAAATAAAGAGACACTATAATAAGAAAGTAAAATTTCTAATTTTCAATAACTGAATTTTTAAATACTGCTGTCATTCTGGATCCGCTAGTTGACAGAGATAAAATCTTGAAACTATACACACTAGACTTTTGCATAAAATCTTGCGATGTTAAAATCGGGATCCTGTTGTTTATCCACTACGCTTCAGGATAACATCTAGGCTCCAAATTTAGTTTAGGAACATTTAGCCGACAAGAGCAGAATCAAAAAACAGATTCAAATGAAATCTGTTTTTTATTATTTAATTTTTTTATAAATTTTCCAGTAAAATTATTAAAAACATAGTTAATGCAAATCCTAAAACAGTCCCAGCTAAAACTTCTATTGGCCTATGTCCCACTCTTTCTCGCAATATTGGATAATTCTCTTTTTTAATCCCCGACACTTCTCTTATGAGTTTGTTTATTACTTTTCCGTTATATCCGATGTTAGTTCTAATTTGTAGAGCGTCATGAATAACAATGTATGCGAAAGCAAAACTTACGGTAAAGGTTGTTGAAAGTATGCCGTCAAAAAAGGCTATTAAAGTTACCAATGAAACAACAAAAGCGGCGTGGGCTGATGGCATATGACCTGATGTGAAAAAAAACCTCAATTTGATTTTTTTATGTCTTATTACAAATAATAAGAATTTTATTAATTGCGCTACGCATCCCACTATAATTGGTATTATAACGATTGGATAAACCATTGTTGCATTTAAACATTTAAGCATACTAACATACTAGCATATAATAAATATTAGTGAAATAGCAGCATGTTAATATGTTAATATGAATCATTGGATATGGATAACTTCTGTTGAAAATATTTGCTGATAATCAAGTTTTGTTGTAAAATAAGATAAAAGATAAATATCGGATAGCCGATTTATACACACAAATTGAATGTTTAATAAATTATATATTTTAAGCGCGATAAACGTATAATTTTATAATACTTTTAAACAAATGAGTTCCTAACTTTATCTTGTTTGGTTTTGTGTAACATTATTATTTTTAAAATGATGATTTATGAATAATTTGAAAGCGAATTATATTTCACTTCATGAAGCAGCGAAGATAACTAACTATTCTCAGGATTATATTAGTCTTCTTTGCCGGCAAAAAAAGCTTAATGGAACAAAAATAGGAAGGAATTGGGTAACAACAAAACAGTGGATTGAAGATTATATAAACAAGACGAAAGGAAGCGGACAAAATATTATTCCTGTTAGAATAGAAAATAATATTAAGACTAAAAATGAAATTATCAATATCAAAGAAAATACAGGGACCGATTTAGGTATAAAAGAAAATAGCGGTTTTAATCAAGAAAAATATCACAAATCATTAAATTCAATTAAGGCGTATCAATCACAAATTAAAAACCCAGTTTCTAATAGATTTATATTAACTAGTCTTGCAGCCAGCTTTGTTATAGTTGTTTTTATTTTTCTTAATTCATATTCTTTAGCTATCAATCAATCTTTTTTAAAATATTCAAAAACCGTTCAAAACGCGAAAAGTATAAAATATTTATCTGGTTTAATAAATTCAGATTTAAATTTAAATAATATTTTAAAAAATGAAATAGGGAGAGTCGCCGGAGTTGAAGATTTAAATGAGGACGGTAATACAATTTCTGGCGAAAGAAATGATTTAGCGAATGAAGAGAAAAATGGAATGATTATTGTTCCTTTGGGAGGAGATAAAGATTCGCAAGAAAATATTGATATGATAAATAGAATCAGTTCAAGTTTTTCTGATGAAGTCAAAATTAAACCTTCTGAAGATGAAGCAAGCGGAATTATTACTTCGTCCAATAATCCCGAAGATAACTACCTATATTTAATGGTGCCGGTGAAAGAGTAAATTAATAATCAATATTGAATATTAAACGCCATATTTTATGAAAAAAATAATTTACATCGCGATAATATTTATAGTGATATTTTCTCCATTTCAGAAAGTGGTTAGCATGCAAAGCGCGAATTATAAGATTGAAAAAGATTCCATAAATTTTGGCGGGACTGATGATGGACAGAGCGCGAATTATATTTTAAAGGACACAATGGGAGAAATCGGAACGGGATTGTCTGATAGCGCGAATTATATAATGAAAGCGGGGTATAGGCAGATGACAGAAGACGCGGTCGATTCAACTTTCACTTTCACTATCAGCTCCGCGACTTGCGCGCTTGGAACCTTGTCTACTGCTTCAGTCAGTTCTTGCACTTATACCATTACGACAACAACTAATGCAGAGGACGGATATACTACCACGATTATAG
>DAOWDS010000055.1 GCA_030638895.1 Candidatus Moraniibacteriota bacterium
AGAACAATTCAATGAAAAGATGCTAGAATGGATTCTATGGTACAATACTAAAAGATATCACTGGAGCTTAAATTTAACCTCTCCTGTGGATTATTTAATAAATAACAATATGGTTTCCAATATGAGGTGGACTAGCACAAGATATGGTAAAATTTATTAAATTATGCTATTATAATTCCATACTTATTAGAACTTATGCGTTTCGTGTCATTCTGAGATTGTTGATAATGTCATCCTGAACCTATTGAAGGATATTGCCCTTATAAACACAATATTTCGACAAACTCAGCATAGCATTTATACGCATTATTTATCCAAATGCGTAAGTCTTAAATTTAATAAAAAGATTAAAAAACTAAGTTAAAACTATGGAAAAGGTCAAAGTAATAATTATGGGAGCGGCTGGGAGAGATTTTCATGACTTTAATGTTTATTTTCGTCAGAATTCTCAGTACGAAGTTGTAGCATTTACTGCTACTCAAATTCCCGATATTGCAGGCCGTAAATATCCCTCAGAGCTAAGCGGAGAGTTATATCCAGACGGTATTCCTATTTATGAAGAAAGTGATCTTGTAAGGCTAATTCAGGAGAATAATATTGATCAGGTGTTTCTTTCTTATTCAGATTTGCCGCACACTTTTGTTATGAATAAAGCTTCTGAGATTATTGCTGCCGGAGCGGATTTTCGCTTATTAGGATCAAGACAAACAATGTTAGAGTCTACCAAGCCGGTAGTTGCCATATGCGCTGTCAGAACTGGCTGCGGTAAGAGCCAGACTTCTCGCAAGGTTGTTGATTATTATAAAAACAAAGGAGTAAAAGTGGTTGCGGTGCGTCATCCTATGCCATATGGAGATTTGGCAAAACAGGCGGTGCAAAGATTCGCTTCTTATGAAGATTTTGAAAAACATAAATGCACGATTGAAGAAAGAGAAGAATATGAGCCATACATTGAGAGTGGTCTGGTTATTTATTCTGGCGTGGATTATGAAAAGATTTTGAGAGAAGCGGAGAAAGAAGCAGATGTAATTGTATGGGACGGAGGAAATAATGACACGCCTTTTTATAAACCGGATTTGCATATGGTGGTTGTTGATCCGCATAGAGTTGGACACGAAATAAGCTATCATCCAGGAGAGGTCAATTTCAGAATGGCCGATGTTATAATTATTAATAAAATGGATACTGCCGATGCCGCTAAAATCAAAATTGTGGAAGAGAACATAAAGCAGTTTAATTCAGGAGCTGTCATTATAAGAGCAAATTCCAGTTTCAAAGTAGAAAAGCCAGATTTGATTGAAGGAAAGAGAGTGTTAGTTGTAGAAGATGGTCCAACATTAACTCATGGAGGAATGGCGTATGGAGTTGGCGTGGTCGCTGCTAAAAAATATCATGCGAAAGAGCTTATTGATCCGCGTCCTTTTGCCGTTGGTTCTATACAAGAAACCTTTAAAAAGTTTACGCAATTAACTAATCTTCTTCCAGCCATGGGTTATGGCAAGGAACAGATGAATTCGCTTGAAGAAACCATAAACAAAAGCGATGCCGACTCGGTTGTTATTGGAACCCCGATTGATTTAGGACGCTTATTAAAGATTAATAAGCCAGCAACAAGAGTCTCATATTATCTTGATGAAATTGGAAAGCCTGACATTGAAGAGGTTTTAAATAAGGATAGTCTTATCTGATCTTATTATTTTAGTAAATTTATAAAGCAGGTTTTTTTATGAGTCCTGCTTTATTTTTATATTGTTGCCAGAATTTATATCTATGTTATATTATAACAAGTCATAAAAACTATGATAAAAATAGTTCTTTTTGAACAATAATTAACTATATAATCGTAGTTAATTATTGTTTTACACATCAAAAAACCTTGGAGGGTAAAATATACATTTAACATCGACGATTAGTTTTTTGCTTAGAAAGCACAAAGAACCTTTTTCAGCAATAATTTCCCTGGAATCTATAGTATATAAGCGGAAATTGGAAATGATGAAAGAATTTGAAAATGATAAAACGTTTAAATTCCGCGCTGATGAGTTAGCTACATATAAATTGGACGCGAAATTGGCGGAGAAAACTGGCGTTTTTATTCCCATAAAAATGTTTATGAGGATTAGTTTTATCCCTCAAGAGTCAAGACTTTTACTTATGAAATTGGTCGAAGAATATGGTCAACAAAATGTCATGGAAGAAATGGCGCGGCAAATAAAAATAAAGCGTCTTCTTGTTAAAGATGTTAATAAAATAATTATAGAATTTTTAAAATTTGAGTAAACCACAAACGCCTAATATGAGCAGCGCGATAATTTCAATCCGCTCTTTTTTATTTGTGCTTTTTATCATAGAGTAATATAATATACACAGGTCTTAAAAATAATTTATAACAGATGCAAAATTTATTTTTATTTATCAGCGCGGCTTTTCTTTTCACTTTTATTTTTGGAAGAATTTTAGAAAAAATAAGAGTACCGTGGATATTTGCCGCTCTTATTTTTGGATTATTGCTCGCGATCTATAATCCGTTTAATTCAATTACAGATTCACAGACATTTACTTTTATGGCTGAGCTCGGAATGTATTTTCTGCTTTTCATAGTTGGTTTTGAAGTAAGTCTGCATGAATTAAAGCAAAAAGAAAGATTTATTTTAAAATCAACATTCGTAATTATTTTTTTTGAAGCAATTTTTGGAAGTTTAATCATTCATTATATTTTTGATTGCAGCTGGCTTGTGTCTTTTTTGGTTTCATTGTCATTTGCTTCTGTTGGAGAAGTCATACTGATTCCTCTTCTGGACGAATTTAAAATACTTAAAACAAAATTGGGAAGAGCGATCGTAGACATAGGAGTTACCGGGAATATTATTGAAATATCAATGTTGATCATTGTTTCTATTTTAATAAGTTCTCATAATCCAGAAAGAATTTATGTAACCTTGGCGTCGCTAACGATTTTATTTTTACTTACGATAGGATTTGTTCATTTTAAGAGAGAAGGAGAACAATTTCGTTTTATGAATGTTGATACAATGTTTATTTTTTCAATATTTATTTTGTTTTTGTTTCTTAGCATAGGAACCTATGCTGACGCAGCCCCTCTTGCCGCTCTTCTAGCTGGAATTTCTTTAAAAACTTTTATGCATCAAAAGAGATTGGACTTAGTTGAAAAGGAAGTAAAAGCAATTTCTTATGGATTTTTCGCGCCACTTTTCTTTTTATGGGTAGGAATGTCGGTTAGCATTGATGCCTTAATAACATATCCTCTTGTTATATTATTAATCGTTGTTGTTACTAAAAGCGTAAAAATTATCGCAAGTTATTTTTTAGGAAAAAAGGAATTAGGAAAAAAAGAGTCAATTTTATTAGGGATCGGTCTTTCGGTTAGATTTAGCACCAGCATTATTATTACAAAGATTTTATTTCAAGAAGGACTTATTGGCGTTGAACTATATTCCGTTATAGTTTCTTCAAGCATAATTTTTAATTTCATCGTTCCGTTTTTGTTTTCTAGCTTGCTTGTGAAATGGAAGATTGTTAATAATAGAGGCATATACGAATTGCTTAAGTCAAAAATATGAATATTAAATCAGCAGAATTTGTAAAAGGCGTTGTAATTGGAGAAGATCGAATATTAGAGGAAAACAGACTTCAAATCGCATTTATCGGAAGATCTAATGTTGGCAAATCAAGCGTTATAAATTTACTTTTAGGCAGAAAAAAATTAGTAAAATCAAGTTCAACTCCAGGAAAGACAAGACAGATAAACTTTTTTTTAGTTAATGAAAGAATATATTTTGTCGATCTTCCTGGATACGGTTTTGCAAAAGCTTCTTTTGAACAAAGAGAAAAAATAAGGCGATTAATTTTATGGTATCTAACTTCTGTCAAAATTAAAAATAGAAAAATTATTTTAATTATTGACGCAAAAGTTGGTCTCACAAAGCTTGATTTGGAAATGATTGATATTTTAAATAAGCATAATCATAACTTTATAATTATTGCCAACAAGTCAGATAAGCTGAAAAGAAGTGAAAGAAATAAAAAATTAAATGAGATTTTAGAAAAGGTGTATAATAAAGAGATTATTCTTTGCTCGGCAAAAAACGGGGAAGGCAGAGGAAAGCTTTTTAATAAAGTGTTTGAGGATTAATTAAATAGCGATA
>DAOWDS010000022.1 GCA_030638895.1 Candidatus Moraniibacteriota bacterium
AGAACAATTCAATGAAAAGATGCTAGAATGGATTCTATGGTACAATACTAAAAGATATCACTGGAGCTTAAATTTAACCTCTCCTGTGGATTATTTAATAAATAACAATATGGTTTCCAATATGAGGTGGACTAGCACAATTTATTGATAAATAATTCAATTTATGCTAAATTATAATTATATGAAACAAATAAATTTAGATATAAATAATAAAAATCAAATAGAAAAAATATCAATTGATGCTGCTAAAATTTTACAGAATGGCGGATTTATTATCTATCCAACGGACACTTTGTATGGACTTGGAGCAAGCGCTTTTAATGAAAACGCAATTAAAAAAATTTATAAAATAAAAAAGCAAGACAGAAATAAACCTATTTCAGTTATTGTAAAAGATTTTAAAATGGCGAGAAAAATAGCATGTATTGATTCAAAAGTAGAAAGAATATTAAATAATATTTGGCCAGGACCAATAACTGTCATTTTGAGAAAAAAAGATTCAATCCCATATTCTTTAACTGCCAACAAAGAAAATATTGCAGTAAGAATTCCTCAGAGTGAATTCATATCTCGTTTAATGGAATACATAGATTTTCCAATTACGGCAACAAGCGCTAATATTTCAGGAGAAAAAGATTTATATTTACCTGAAGAAATTATAAAAACCTTCAAAAAAAATTCCGTTAGACCCGACTTATTCATTAACAGCGGAAATGTGAATAGTAAAATTGCTTCTACGATCATTGATTTAACATCAAACATTCCAAAAATAATCAGAATTGGAGTTGCGGGAAAAGAAAATATGGAAAACTTTTTTAATAAATTTAATCTAAATTAATCTATGTCTAATTTTTTTCTTAATCGTTATCTGGAACATAGCCTAAAGCATGAAATAACTGAATTGTATACATCAATTGCAATTAGAAATTTTGCGTTTTCAATGATAATAATTTTCGAACCAATATATCTTTATAAATTATATGGTTCCATTTCAATAGTACTCCTTTATTACGCGGCTGCTTATACTATATATCTTTTTACTGTTTCATTCGGAGCTAAGGCCGCGGCAAAATATGGTTTTGAACATTGCATATTTTACAGCGTTCCATTCGCAATTTTATATTTTTTGTCCCTTTCCCAAGTTCCAAGCCATGGATGGTTAATTTTTTTTGCGATCTTGTTTTTTACTGGATACAAGATCTTATTTTGGCCGGCTTATCATACTGATTTTGCTCACTATAGTAAATTAGGATATAAAGGAAGAGAAATGAGCATTCTGTCGTTAACCTCGACTATTGCTATGATAGCCGGACCCGTAATTGGCGGTTTAATTTTAACAAAATTTGGATTCGAAATTCTTTTTGTAATTGTTTCCATTATAAGTCTTATTTCTTCCGTCCCTCTTTTTGTCACCAAAGAAAAATTTGAACCTCATAGATTTTCCTACAAAAAATCTTGGAAAAGATTTTTAAAGCCTTATAATCATTATAAAAGAAAAGATTCAATCTCTTATTTCGGTTACGGAGAAGAATTCGTTGCCATGGTAGCTTGGCCAATTTTTATTTTTCTCATAATTAAAGAGTTTTATTTAATGGGAATAATTATGAGTATTGTCATTATATCAATTTCCATAATATCTCTTTATGTAGGAAAACTATCAGATTTACTGAATAGGAAAGGTAAAAGAAAACTATTAAAATATAGCACTATTATACTTGCAATTTCATGGCTTTTGAGACCATTTGCTCTAAACTGGCTTGGGATATTATTAGTTGATATTTTATCAAAGGGATCAAAAAATGGAATATTGTATCCTCTCCGCACATTTGTATACAGCGGAGGAGAAAATAACAAAGGTTTCCTAAAATATATCATATTTTACGAAATGTCTTTAACGGCTGGAAAAATGTTCATTGCCTGGATTATATTTTTTATTTCATTATATATAAGCGGTTCTAACTTCTGGTTTGTTATTTTTCCTTTAGCTGGTCTGTGGTCGCTTTTGTTTTTATCTAAATTTTTTCACAAAAAATCCTAATGGAAATTATTCAATCAGTCATATTGGGCGTTATTCAGGGGCTTGCGGAATTTTTGCCAATTTCAAGTTCTGGTCATTTGATTTTAATCCCGCGTATTTTCAGCTGGCAAGATCAAGGACTTGCTTTCGATGTAGCTCTTCACTGGGGAACATTAATCGCAGTTTTGTTATATTTTTGGAAAGACTGGAAAAAGATAATTAACGAGTCATATCTGCTGAAAAGTATAAAGCGTAAAATATTAAGTATTAAGCAAAATTCAGATGACAAATTTAGAAATACTCAATATTTAAAAAAAGATTTATTGTTCATAATCATCATCGCCACAATTCCAGGAGTTGCGGCCGGATTATTGCTAAATAATTATGCTGAAACTATTTTTAGAAATCCTGTGATTATCGCCATATCCTTGTTTGTCGGCGCTTTATTATTATTTTATTCTGATAAAATTGGCGCAAAAAAAACAGGCTTAGCTAATCTAACTTTAAAAATGGGGATTGTAATTGGTTTATTTCAAGCGTTGGCAATTATCCCCGGAGTATCCAGAAGCGGAATTACAATTACAATAGCGCTTCTTTTTGGAATGAAAAGGATGGATTCGGCCAGATTTTCTTTTCTGCTTTCAACGCCTATAATTTTAGGAGCTGGGATTAAAGAATTTCCAAATTTATTGGAAAGCGATTTAAATATAAATATTTTTGTTGGCGTTTTGGTTTCGGCTATAAGCGGCTACTTGGCTATTAAATATATGTTAAAATATCTGGAAAATAAAAATTATAATATTTTTGTTGGATATAGAATACTGCTGTCTATTTTAATTTTATTTTTCTTGTTATTTTAACTTTAAATTCTAGTAATCTTAGAAATTTCTAAATAAATATATTAATGAAGCTTAAATTTTCATTGACAAAAATATGGAATAATGATAAATTGATGATTATGGAGGATAAAATGCATGTTAAATCCTGAAAAGAAAAACCAACATGAGGAACTTGTTGGCAATATCCCCAGCCTAAAACAAAAAGTAAAGCTGGTTGGTTATAGTAATCTTAAGGAAAAAGTTTTATTAGTTGCATTAAGAGAATTG
Source organism: Candidatus Moraniibacteriota bacterium (assembly GCA_030638895.1). Lineage (GTDB taxonomy): Bacteria > Patescibacteriota > Minisyncoccia > JAHIHE01 > JAGLIN01 > DAOWDS01. The sequence continues at coordinate 3,124 of DAOWDS010000022.1, forward strand.
GAAAATATAATAGTAAAAGATGAAAGCGCCTATGAGATAGCAGAAAAAGAAAACAAAAGAATCGGTCTATCTTTTGCTATAATGTTAATAGCCTGTTGCGTCTTTACATATGCAACATATTCAAACATATTACCGTTCTGGATTGCTAATTTATGTTTGGTTGCGTTGATGACTCTTCTCATAATGTGGATATTGTATGCTAAATATAAAAATAAGGAATTATAATTACTTAATTCCTTTTTATTTATATAAAACAATATTTTCAAATTAAGATTAAGACAAAAAAAGATTTAAGTTTTTGACTTAAATCTTTTTATATACTCAATGCTTAATACTGTATAATAGATATTATCTTACAGACTCTCCCAAATTGAAGATTCAACATTCACATCAATGTTTGCGCGATTATCTTTTATCATCCTTCTTACTTTTCCATCAAAGACAAATCCATCGGTCAAATCAGCGCTTTCAATAAACGCCCCATAAAATTTAAAATTGGCAGTTTCTTGTCCGCCTAATATTGCGACTGGGTCAAATTTCTTTTTTAATTCCATTTTTTCAGCATAATTTTCATATAATTCCCACATTGTTTTTTCAAGTTCAGAATCCGGTTCTACCATTTTTAGCCCAAGATCCACAGCTTCGTCTCTTGTAATGGGATAGCCATGAATACAAATGTCGCCTGTAATTTCTCTGATAATATTTTCAATCGTCTCTTTGTCACGATCTTTGTCAAAATGCATCATAAGAAGCTTTTCTGTAATTTGTTTTGCCATTCTTGTAGCGCGATATGCATTTCCAAGAGATAAAGGATGAATTTTTGCGGTAAGGTCTTCAAAAACATTGACCATTTGCTCGTCTTTAACTCCCGCTTTTTCTTTTGCTAGCAGAAAATAGGAATTCAGATCTTCCACGCTGATCTCCATTTTTTGTTTTGTATTTGCTGGATTTTCAGGATTAAAAGGATGTCCAGTGGAAGGGTCAACTGGACTCAATTCACCAAGCCGTCCCATAACAATCTTGTCAGCTCCAATTGAAATTAATGTCCCAGCGCTATGAGCGCGATAGGGAATAAGCATTTCAATTTCATTCGCGTAGCTTCTCATAAGCTTGATCAGCCGTATCGGCGTGATCATATCTCCGCCTCTCGTATATAAAAACAAGCTTATTTTATTTTGTTTTCCAATTTTTTCCAAATGCTTCGCAAATATTGGAATAATATCATCCGCAACTTTAGTCACAAACGGTTGTCTGTCGCCAGTGACATATGTGATAACTTTTGAAGTTCTTTCCTTTTCAATTTTTTGGATTAGGTTTTTGGTCATAGGTTTTTTATTTAAATTATTATTTTTGACATAAAACAATTTGTGCCGGAGGAGGGAATCGAACCCTCATGGATGTAATCCACACGATTTTGAGTCGTGCGCGTCTGCCAATTCCGCCACTCCGGCAATTTAACTTATAATCAATAACGGTTAATATTCGATATTTAATATTTAATTTCTATCAACAATTTAACAATATAACAATAGAGCAATGTAACAATTATAGTATAATTTAATGCTATTTGTCAATTACGGCTGTATATATTATAATAGAACTATGGTAATCGCATTAGTAAATCAAAAGGGCGGAGTAGGGAAGTCAACAACTTCTATAAATTTGGGGGCTTATTTAGTTGCGCATGGCAAAAAAGTTCTTTTAATTGACATGGACCCGCAAGCAAACGCGACAACTGGACTTGGATTTAGGCCAGAAAATATAGATCAAACTATTTATGACAACTTGTCAGGAGAAGCATTGTTAAAAGACACGATTATAAAAACTTCTTTACTAAATTATGATCTTGTTCCAGCAACACAAGATTTGGCGGGAGCGACAGTTGAACTTGTAGAAATGACAGAAAGAGAATTTAAATTTTATAACGCAATTAAAAATATTAGGAACGATTATGACTATATACTGATTGACTGTCCGCCCAGCTTGGGACTATTAACTGTAAACAGCTTGACGGCCGCTGACAAAATTCTTATTCCAATTCAATGCGAGTATTATGCTCTGGAAGGATTGAGCCAACTGCTAAATTCAATAGATCTGATTAAAACGAACCTCAAAGATGATTTAGAAATTATGGGCGCGGTTCTAACGATGTATGACAAAAGAAATCAACTCTCTCGTCAAATTATTAAAGAAGTGCAAAGACACTTTCCTGGTTATGTTTTTGATGCCATCATTCCTCGTAATGTTTCTTTAGCAGAAGCGCCAAGCTTCGGAAAAACAATCCTGCAATACGCGCCAAATTCCACTGGCGCAAAAGCATATGATTATTTAGCGAGAGAGATGATAAAATTGGAATTAAATTGTTAAATTGTTGTATTGCTAAATTGCTATTTGATAACTACGACATGAAACCCTAAATGTAAATTTCAATTGTTGGGCAACTCGCATAGTTCTGAATCGCCATTATAAAACTTTCGTATAAATTGTTAAAATGATAGCATGTTAAAATGTTAAAATGAATTTACTATGATAAAAAAAACAAGCCTGGGAACGGGATTATCGTCATTAATTCCAAATAGGCTGAATCAAAATAACGCGGCTCCATTGGAAAAGAAAAGTTTTGCAAGTTCTAATGAAATAATAAAAATTCCAGTTGAAAATATTGTTCCGAATCCGAACCAGCCAAGATATTATTTTGACGGGGATAATCTAAGAGAATTATCAGAATCAATAAGAGAACATGGAATTATCCAGCCAATAATTGTCACAAGGATAGGCAATGATAAATATGAGCTTATAGCGGGCGAAAGAAGACTTCAAGCGGCAAAACTTATAGGAATTAAAAAATTTTCAGCAATTACAAGACTGGCAACTAACCAGGAAAAATTAGAGCTTGCTTTAGCGGAAAATATACAAAGGCATAATCTCAATCCAATTGAAGAAGCAAAAGCATATAAAAAACTTCAAATTGAGTTTAATCTGACACAAGAAGAGATCGCGAAAAAAGCCGGAAAAAACAGATCAACAATCGCAAATACTGTTAGACTTTTAGATTTGCCGGTTGAAATCCAACGTGGAATTATTGAAAAAAAAATACCCGAAGGACATGCGCGGGCTATTTTAGGTCTTGAAAATCCAGAAAAGCAAAGAGCTTTATATGAACTTATTCTAAAAAACAACATGACGGTTAGGGGAACTGAAAATAAAGTCAGGGAAGTTACCGTTCATGCTCATAAAAGAAAAATAATAAAACAAGCCGACCCACATATTCAAGACTTGGAAGATAAAATTCAGCAAAAGCTCGGAACGAAAGTTCAAATTAAAAAAAGAGGCGCTTCAGGAAAAATTACAATTGATTTTTTTTCAGAGGAAGAGTTTGCTAAAGTTGTTCAATTGTTAAATTGTTAAATTGTCGTTATCAGAGAAAATATATATTTTGTCTTAATGTCAGCCAATTTAATGGGCAATTTAATGGCTATTGACAGATAATTTTAGTGTGATATCATAATTTTACTAATCATTTTGCCCACATAATTTTGGGGCTTTTTAATTGATAAAACAAAAAAATGTCTAAACAGTTTATAACAAAAGAGGGTTTAGAAAAATTAAAAGAAGAACTTAATTATCTTAAAACAGAAAAGAGGCAGGAAATTTCGAGAAGAATTCAAGCCGCAAAAGAACTGGGGGATTTGAGTGAAAACGCGGAATATTCCGAATCAAAAGAACAACAGGCTCTTAATGAGGGGAAAATTGCAGAAATGGAGGAAACAGCAAAAAATGCTCAAACAATTGATAATGATCATAGCTCTAATATAGTTAATATCGGCTCTACTATAATAGTACGAAATGGAAAAACTGAACGCGCTTTTACTATTGTAGGATCAAATGAAGCAAATCCTTCTGATGGAAAAATTTCAAACGAAACTCCTCTTGCCACATCTTTCATCGGACATAAAGTAAACGACAAGATTGAAGTTAAAGCGCCAAAAGGCACGATTGAATATTTGATTTTGAATATTTCATAGATAATTTTTATTATTTTTAAAATAACAGTCTTGGAATTTCCAAGGCTTTTTTGACTAATTTCTTTTTAAATAGTATTATTAATAAAGAATATGTTTATTTAAGAGGCGATATTCAAAAATACTGTTTTAACGATTTTAAAACTAATTGAATCAAAATAATGATAAACGAACTAAAACAAGCGCGGCTTGAGAAATTAAAAAATATAAAAAAAGCTGGAATAAATCCATATCCCGCGAAGTGCGAAAGAACGCATACAATTAAACAAGCCATTGATAGTTTTGATGCTTTTTCTAAAACAAAAAAAGTAATTATTTTAGCAGGAAGAATAAGAACAATAAGAACTCATGGCGGACTGACTTTTGCTAATATTGAAGACCAAAGCGGACAAATCCAGTTATTTTTGAAACGTGATGAAATTAGCAATGAAGCGTATAAAATGGTTAAAAATTTAGATATAGGCGACTTTATTGGAATAAATGGAATGTTATTTACCACAAAAAAAGGCGAAAAAACTTTGCTTGTTAAAAAATACAAAATTTTTACAAAATCATTACTGCCGCTTCCTGAAAAATGGCATGGGCTTTCTGATGAAGAAATAAGATATAGAAAACGGTATCTTGATTTGATAATAAATAAAGACATAAAAGAATTATTTATAAAAAGAACTGGATTCATAAATAATATTAGAGAATATTTAAATTTAAAAGGGTATTTGGAGGTTGAAACTCCAGTTATGGAAGCTATTCCCGGCGGAGCTGATGCCGAACCGTTTACAACACATCATAACAAACTTGATATAGATTTATATCTTAGAATATCTTTAGAATTGCATCTAAAAAGATTAATGGTCGGAGGATTTGAAAAAATATATGAAATTGGAAAAGTATTTCGCAATGAAGGAATGAGTACTCAACATCTGCAAGAATTCACAATGCTTGAATTTTATTGGGCTTATGCCGACTATGAAGATTTGATGACATTCGTTGAAAATTTTTATATGAATATAATCAAAAAAACATTTGGCGCTTTAGAAATTGAATATCAAGACACTGTTTTAAATTTCAAAGCTCCATGGCCTAGAATTGATTATCGCGAAATTGTCTTAAAAGAGTCCGGCGTTAATATTGATCTATATCCAACAAAAGAAACTATGCAAAAAATCGTCAAGGAAAAAGGAATTAAGATCGATCCGAAAGCTGGGAGAGGAAGATTAATTGACCAGTTATATAAAAAGCTTGTCAGGCCAAAGTTAATTCAGCCTTCATTTTTAATCAACCACCCACTTGATATTTCTCCTCTTGCGAAAAGAAAAGATGATGATCAAACAAAAACTCAGAGAATGCAGATCCTCATAGCTGCTGCGGAAGTTGGAAATGGATTTTCAGAGCTCAACAATCCGATTGATCAAAGAGAAAGATTTGAGGCGCAAGATAAGCTTCGGGCAGAAGGAGACAATGAAGCGCAAATGATGGATGAAGATTTTGTTGAAGCTCTTGAATATGGCATGCCGCCAACAGCTGGATTTGGAGTTGGAATTGACAGATTATTTATGATTTTAACAAATCAAGAAAGTATTAGAGATGTCGTCTTTTTTCCAACCATGAGACAGAAATCTTCTAAGTATAATAACATTTAAACATAATTATGTTAGATATAAAATTTATTAGAGAAAACCCAAAAATAGTAAAAGAGGAAATCAAGAAAAGAAATATGAAGAATGATGAAATTGTCGATGTCATTATTGCTTCTGATGAAAAAAAAAGGAAACTTCAACAAGAAATTGAAGAGTTAAGAAAACAACAAAATGATGCAAATCAAGCAATTGCGAAAGACAAAGACGGAAACTTGCTTGAAAAAATGAAAGACATTAAATCAAAACTTTCAAAATTAGATCCAAAACTAAAGATGCTTGAAGATGAAATCAAAAAAAATCTATTTTTATTACCAAACATAGCACATGAAAGTGTTCCTGTTGGACCAGATGAATCTGGTAATGTTGTTTTGAAAAAATGGGGAGAAAAACCGAAATTTGATTTTGAACCAAAAGAGCATTTCAAAATAGAAAGCGTTAAAAATTTAATTGATACAGAAAGAGGAGCAAAAGTTTCTGGAGCAAGGTTTTGGTATTTGAAAGGCGATTTGGCAAGATTAGAATTTGCTTTAATGCAATACGCTTTCAACTTTTATTCCGATAAAGAATTTGAGCCGATGATCGTACCGATGCTGGTCAGAGAGCCGGCAATGTATGGCACGGGATTTTTTCCGGCGGAAAAAAATGAAATTTACACCGTTAACGCTGATGGGGATAATCTTTATTTAGTCGGCACTGCGGAAGTTCCTTTAGCGGCTTATCATATGAATGAGATTCTGAATTTAGAAAACGGACCTAAAAAATATATGGGTTACTCAAGTTGTTTTCGCCGAGAAGCGGGAACTTACGGAAAAGATACGAAAGGGATTTTGCGCGGGCATCAGTTCAATAAAATTGAAATGTTTATTTTCTGCGATCCGGAAGAGTCTTGGAGTTTACACGAAGATCTATTAAAATGCTCTGAAGAGTTTTTACAATCTTTAGGTTTGCACTATCAAGTTTTAAATATGTGCACTGGCGATATCGGCACGCCAAACGCAAAAAAATATGATATTGAAACATGGATGCCGGGACAAAATAAATACCGAGAAACACATTCTTGTTCCAATGACACTGATTTTCAGGCGCGACGATTAAATTGCAAATTTACCGATAAAGACGGGAAAAAGAAATTTGTCCATACTTTAAACAACACGGGCTGCGCTGATCTGCGAGTTTTGATCGCTATTCTTGAAAACTACCAACAAAAAAACGACACCGTGATTGTGCCGGAAGTTTTACGAAAGTGGATTGGGAAAGATGTGATTGGATAATATTGTTGTTTTAAAATAAATAAAGAAGAATTAATAACTCAATTCTTCTTTTATCGCAGTTGCCAATTGGGTTTCTCCTAGACACATAACGTATGGTGTTTTTTCTCCTATTTCTCCAATAAAATAAGTTGGAATGATATGTTGTCCGAAATCACAAACTACTGTTACTTTTTTTTCATCTTGTTCTATAACCATTTAAATTTAACATTATTTATGCAATCTGTCAATACACAAGAAAAACAAATAAAAATAGATGGTTTGAATATAAACTATAAACAAATCGGAAATGGGGATGTTCCAATCATTTTATTGCATGGATGGGGAGTGTCAAGCGATAAATATTCAGCATTCGCTGAACATTTATCGCAATTTTCAATTTTCAATTTTCAATTTTCAATTTTTGTTCCAGATCTTCCTGGATTTGGAAAAAGTGATGAACCTAATGAAAATTGGAATTTGGATGATTATGTTGAATTTACAGACAAGTTTATAAAAAGCGCAACACAAGCCAGAGGATTTGAATTGATTAAAAATATCTTGAAAAAAATGCAACCAAAATTTTCGGTTTTAAAAGAATCACTCCAAGAGCAAAAAAAAATTCAACAAAATAATCATAATAATTTGCAAAATATTGATGAAGGTCAAATAAAGATTCTGAATCAAGTTCAGAATGACAATGTTTGCGAAATGAAAAAAATTATTTTGATTGGACATTCATTTGGGGGGAGAATCGTAATCAAATATGCCAAAAAATATCCAGAAAAAATAGATAAATTAATTTTAACTGGCGCGGCAGGAATTAAACATAAATTAACCGCAAAACAAAAAATATTTTTTATTATGACAAAAACCGGAAAGATAATTTTTTCCTTGCCAGCTATAAATAATTTTCAAAAACCAATCTATAAAATATTTTCAAAAATAGCGCGTCAAAAAAAGAAAGATTATTATTGCGTTAGTTCGAGAATGAAAGAGATTATGAAAAATGTTTTAGATGAAAACTTAACAGACGATTTAGATAAAATAAAAAATCCCGCTTTATTAATTTGGGGAAGAGAAGATAAATCCACGCCATTGATTGATGGAAAAATTATGAATAAGAAAATCAAAAATTCTAAGTTAGTTGTGGTTGATAATGCCAATCACAGCTTGCCATATCAAAAGCCAGAAGAGTTTGCGAAAATTGTTAATTTAACGCTAGTCAAAACTAACACGAAACGCGTCCTATAATGATTAATGTTAATAAAACAAGCAGTTATGGTTGCACTGCTTGTAAGATTGTGGAAAAAATCATTAGCACTATTACTACTACTAAAAATATTATTCCAGCTTTGTTGACAAACTCCATATTACCATCTCCTTATAAATATAATTTAATAAAATTTCACCATAATGTCAACTTTCACTTTTTTAATAATAATCTCAATACTATTTCTTATAAAACTTCTTCGTGACAGTTTGTGTTTTATGTGGCTTTGGCAAGTAAAAGAATATAGAATTGACAGACTGATTTCTCATTTAAAAAGCGGGGATAAAATATTGAAAAATAATTTATTTTATATTTTAGTATTTATTCTTTTTATTTCATATTTCACATTTTTGAAAAACAGTTCATTAATATTTCAATATTTAGCATTAATACTTTTCGCTAGTTCTTTTTTACAAATTATAAATGAAATAAAAAAAAGATCATTCAAGAGACCAAAGCCTACTTTGAAAATTGTTTTGATATTTCTATTGTTAACTGCCGTTTATTCAATGATTGTTTTCTGCTGGATTAGTTCTTTTTCTATAACGGAAGAAACTAAGCTTCCAATTGAAAATTTAGTTTCTGGAGTTGTATTAATACTGTTTATTTATATTGTCAATTCTCTTGTAATTTCTTCAATTATTTTAACAATCAATCCGTTTTTTAATTTTCAAAAAAGAAAAATCATAAAAAAAGCGTCTGAAAAAATGAAAAAAATGAAAAAAGTAAAAGTTATCGGTATAACTGGAAGTTATGGGAAGACAAGCACTAAAGAATTTTTATATACGATATTAAGCCAGAAATATAAAGTTGTGAAAACTCAAGGAAATAACAATACTAATATTGGCGTGGCTTATACGATTTTGAATAATGTAAGCGATAAATATGATTATTTCATTTGTGAAATGGGCGCGTATAAAATAGGAGAGATTGCTGAAATTTGCAGCATAGCAAATCCTAAAATTGGAATTTTAACAGGAATCAACGAACAGCATGTTGAACTATTCGGTTCAATCGAAAATACGAGAAAAGCGAAATTTGAACTAATTGAAGCATTGCCAGAAAATGGATTGGCGATTATTCATTCAAGTATTAAGTATCAGGTATTAAGTATCAAGGTTAAAAATATAAAGCATTTCTCTTTTAATGATATATATAATATCAGAGTTTATCAAGATTATGTTGAATTTGATCTTCAAACCACTCCTAATACTAACTGTCATTCTGAGGAGGTCACGACAAAGAATCCCGCAACTATGCACGAGGAACTGAATAATGGGATTGCCACGTCGCTCTGCGGAGCTCCTCGCAATGACAGTGATAATGATGCCAGTAATATTATAAAATTCAAATTAAATCTTCTTGGCAAGCATTATGTCAAAAACATAATTTCTGCTATAATGGTGGCAGGGTATCTTGGAATGAATTTAGATGAAATCGCCAAAGCCGTGAAGAAAATTGAGCCGACTGAATATATGATGAAAAAATCAATTGGACCGAACAATTCTGTTTTTATTGATGATAGCTATAGCGCGAATCCTGACGGCGTAATGGCAGCTCTTGATTATTTAAATGAAACATACCAAAACTATAAAAAAATTATTGTTTTTCCGGGAATAATTGAGTTGGGAAATAAATCTAAAGAAGTGCATCAGAAATTGTTTGGCAGTATTAGTAAAATATGCGACACTGCTTATATACTAAATACTGAATATCAAATGCTGAATAACGAAAACAATTGTAAATTTATTTTTGAAAAAGATTTTAGCAAGGCGGCGGAAATGATTAAAAAAGATTTAGATAAAAAGACTGTTGTTCTTTTTGAAAGCAGGGGAGCAGGAGTGGTGATGAAAAAAATAAAAAATGAATGACATGTGTCATTCATTGTCCCATTGAAGTGGATGATATATTATTATATTCATCCATTTTGGAAGAAATTCGTCTCTGGAGTACGTATAAAATATTAAAAGTACTCCCATCATTGCTATATAACATCCTATATCAAAGAAAATTTTTCCAGCCGAAAAAAATGTATGAGCAAAGGCCATTCCAGTAACAATGGCTGAAAATCCAATCCATGCTCCCAAGTAAATGCCTATGTTTATTTTAACAACCTCCTAATTATAGTTTATTATAAATATATGTCAATATTCAAAAAATGTCAATTAATTGCATCAGCATTTGCTCCAAACTATACATTTTGGGATGTTTTGATTGCAAATAAATATTTATTGCTTCCGTGGAATTGGAAAAAATTACAAGATGGTAAAAATATCAGAAAATTTGAAAGAAAATTTTGTGAATATATGGGTTCTCGCTGGGCAATTAGCTTTGATAGCGGCAGGTCTAGCCTTTATGCGATTTTGAAATGTCTTGGAATTAAAGATTATGACGAAATTATTCTTCAAGCTTTTACAACGGTAGCGCTATCTAATACCATACAATGGTGCGGTGCAAAACCGGTCTACATTGATATTGATGAAAAAACTTACAATATCAATTCAGATAAAATCGAAGAAAAAATTAACAAAAAAACAAAAGCAATTATTGTTCAGCATACATTTGGCAATCCGGCAAAAATAGATGAGATTATGTCCATCGCAAAAAAACACAATCTTTTTGTAATTGAAGATTGCGCTCATTCGCTTGGAGCAGAATATAAAAACAAAAAAATTGGAACGCTTGGAGATGTTAGCTTGTTTAGCTTTGGGAGAGATAAAGTAGTTTCTTCTGTTTCTGGCGGAATGGTAATAACCGCGAATTCAGAGCTTGGAAATAAAATCAAAGAATTTAGAAATCAAATGCCGTATCCAAAAAAATCATTAATAATGAAACAGCTTATTCATCCGTTAATTACTTATCAATCTCTTAAACTATATTATTTTTTTCATATTGGAAAAATAATAATGTTTATATCTACTAAATTTGGAATTATAACAAAAGCATACACAAAAGAAGAAAAGAAAAATCAAAAACCTGATAATTTTCCAGCTAAAATGCCGAATGCGCTTGCTGGAATTGCATTGTATCAAATAAAACTAATTGAAAAATTTAATAACAATAGAATTAAGATCGCAAATTTATATAAAGAAAAATTATCTAATAATGTAAATGTCATTTTGCCAAAATCAACTCCTGAATCAAAAAATATATTTTTATGGTATACTATATTAGTTGATAATAAAAAAGAGTTTATTAAAAAAGCTCTTAAAAATCATATAATTTTAGGAGACTGGTTCCCGCAAGCAATAGGACCGATTGAAATTGATATGGAAAAATCTGGATATCAAAAAGACAGCTGTCCGGTTGCCGAAAAAGTTAGCTCTATGTGCGTCAATTTACCTACGCATCACAGTATAAGCGAAAAAGAGGTTGAAAAAGTAATAAAGACTTTTAGATTGTAGAAATTTAAATTTTTAGGATTTTACAATTTACAAAAATAAAAAAGTAACTGATTATAAGCCAATTACTGCGACAAGGAACGTAAAAAAAAAGCAGCTATGGGGCTGCAAAAAATTAAGAGACAATTCTTGTTTTGAAAAACATTCCCAGAAGTGGAACATTTGTTACTTCTATCACATATTTTCCACCAACGATCCTTTTAAGATTATTGGCGTTTTGTTTAAGAACATACAAATTTTCTGTTTTCACAATATTTACCTCCAATTGTTGATTTAATTATACTACAATTTGAAAAAATGTCAAGTTTTTTCTTTTTTTAAACAAATAATTTTTATAAACCTAATGCAAATTCAAGAAATAGATAATAAATCTATGTGGGAAAGTTTTATTCAAGAGAACGCAAAAAGCACTTTTCTGCAATCCTGGAATTGGGGAGAATTTAATAAAAATACTGGAGAAAAAATATGGCGATTAGGAATTTTTGACAATAAAAAAATTATAGCAGTTGCGCTGATTATAAAAGTAAACGCAAAAAGAGGATCATTTTTATTTGTTCCGCATGGACCAATAATAAAAGTATTCGGTACTCAGTATTCGGTATTCAGTATATTAAATGAATTATTTAATTATTTGAAAGATTTGGGCAAAAAAGAAAAGTCTGGTTTTTTAAGAATTAGTTCAATTTTCGAAAATACTGTTGAAAGTTTAAAAATTTTTAAATCTTATGGATTTAAAAACGCGCCGATTCATATGATGCATCCGGAAACAACATGGCTTTTGGATATAACAAAACCAGAAGATGAAATTCTAAAAGATATGAGAAAAACGCATAGAAACTTGATTAGGAGAGCAGTGAAAGATGGCGTTGAAATCATACAAAGCACAGACGAAAAATATTTGAAAGCGTTTTATAGTATTTACATGGAAACTGTCCAAAGGCATAAGTTCGTGCCATTTTCCTATAATTATATTAAAAGCGAAATTGACGCTTTTAAAAATGATGATCAAATAAGCATATTTTCCGCGAAATATAATGGAAAAATAATTTCATCCGCTATAATTTTATTTTACGGCAATCAAGCATTTTACCATCATGGCGCGTCTTCATCGGAATACAACAAAATACCGTCATCATATCTAATTCTTTGGGAAGCCATAAAAGAAGCTCGAAAAAGAAACAGAGAAATTTTTAATTTTTATGGCATTGTAGAAAATAAACCGAAACATCCCTGGGCCGGCCTGTCAAAATTCAAAAAGGGATTTGGAGGATATCAAAAAGAATTATTACATTGCCAAGACTTCCCTCTTAATAAAAAATATATGGCAGCCTGGATTGTCGAAACGGTAAGAAAAATTAAAAGGGGATATTAAAAAAGAATAATGACATTTTTTTCGCCATAGGCAGACCAGCATAGGATTGGCAATTTCTAATTTTCAATCAATATCAAATGATAAAATTTTCAAATAGATTGTTTAGAAAAAAGAGAATAAAACCATGGCAAAGAAGACCTAAAGCTTTTATGAGCCGCAAATCTCATTTTTTAAAAAAAAAGAAAGGTGATTCTATTAAATTTTTAAAAGCTGGACTATTAACAGCTCTTATTTTTTTTATTGCATATTTTATTTTTTTCTCAGAAATCTTTATAATTAAAAAAATAGATATAAAAGGAAATAAAACTATATTAAAGGAAAACATAGAAAAAATTATAGAAAATGAAAATGAAAATTCAGTTTTAGCGATTTTCACAAAAAATAATTTTTTTCTTAATGACGAAGAAAAAATAAAAGAGAAATTGCTCAATAAATTTCCAGAAATCGAAACCGTAACAATTGAGAAAAAACTACCAAATACTATAAAAGTGCAAATTACGGAAAAAATCCCTATTATCCTTTGGTGTAGAATTAAAAGTTGTTATTATTTAAATAATAAAGGTATTGCTTTTATGATTGAAAATAATGATGCTGAAATATATAAAAATAAAAAATTCATAAAAATTATTGAAGAAGCAGAAATTAAAGAAGAAATAAAAGATACTGAAAATGAAATCAAAAAAATAGGATATGATAATGATAATAAAATAAAATATTTTCATAATAGATATGGCGAATGGGAAATTAAAAA
>DAOWDS010000053.1 GCA_030638895.1 Candidatus Moraniibacteriota bacterium
AAAAAAAAATTTACAATTTCAGGAACTATTGCTCGTAATAATTTAATTAAACATAAGAAACTTTTTAATCCCGTTAATTATAAAGATTTAACAAAATAAAATAATAGTTAATATTATTATGAAAAAAGAAGAAAAATTTGAAATAGTTTACGCTATAAGCCTGATAACACAAATCGGGATTACGGTTTCGGTTATAACAATCTTATTTATTGGTCTTGGGTATTGGGCTGATGGTTATTTCGGAACTTTGCCGATCTTTGTGATTATCGGAGCGATTTTGTCTTTTTTATTTTCAATGTTTTCTGTTTATCGTTTGGTTTTACCAGTTGTAAATAAAGCCGAAAAATGAAATAAAAAAGATTAATGGATTTTAATTATGCATGATGAAGTGATACTAAAACTTTTCTAATTGAAATATTAAATTGTGAATATGTGTTTACATCCTAAAAATATTAAAAGAATCGGCAGTTCTTTACATCAATCACGATTCATAGTAATATATGTAAGTAATAAATAATTTTGGGTAGGTACCAAAGCGGTCAAATGGGACTGGCTGTAAACCAGTTGGCTCAGCCTTCGGGGGTTCGAATCCCTCCCTGCCCACAGTGATAGTATAAAGTATTTAGTATTTAGTTTAAGCTTATTTACTATGTTTTTAGATTTCTCTCTGCCAGCTGGCGGATTGAGATGACATTTGAAGCATTTTGTAATTTAAAGTAAATAAAAAATTGACAATTACAATGAAAAAAAATAAAAATTTACCTGCTCATATAGCTATAATTCCTGATGGAAATCGCAGATGGGCAAAAAAACACGAATTAAATGCGTGGCTTGGACATAAAAAAGGAGCAGAAAAGACGGAAAAACTTTTAGATGTAATAATAGAATTGAATATTCGGCATCTTTCTTTTTGGGGGTCGTCTGAGGAAAATCTAAGAAAAAGGCCTGCGCAGGAAGTGAAATTTTTGTTAAATTTATTTAAAGAAAAATTTTTGGAAATGTCTGAAAATAGGAAAATTCATGATAATAAAGTTAAAATTAACATATTAGGAAATTGGCAAAAACAATTTCCTGAAGATGTAAAAGCGTCTTTATACAAAGCGATAGATTCTACCAAAAATTACAATGATTATTATCTCAATTTTTTTATCGCTTATAGCGGAACCGGCGAGATTTTGGATGCGATACAACGTATAGCAAAAAAAGCGCGCAAGAATTTTTTATTGAAAGTTGATAAAAGACTTTTGAAAGAGTGCCTTTTAACTTTCGAATTACCTCCAGTAGATCTTATGATTCGGACTGGAGGAGAGCCGCATCTAAGTGACGGATTTATGATGTGGGATACTTCCGATGCTCAATTGTATTTTTCTGAAAAACTTTGGCCAGATTGCGATGAAAATGATTTTAGAGAGGCGATTGAAGATTATTCAAATAGAAACAGAAGGTTTGGGAAATGATAATATTATAATCGCAATCTATTTCTAGCGCTAAAAAAACGTTTAATATGTTTTCAATATAAAATATGAACAAAAAAAAATTAATGTTAATCTTTGCTCTTTTAATCTCTGCTCTTATTTTTATTGTAATAGGAAGCTATGTTTATATACAATATATAATTGAAAAGCCTTATAATATTCAAGATATCTCTAAAAGAGAATTTGTTATAAAAGAAGGAGATGGAGTAATGGAGATCGCTTCTAATTTGGAAAATAGCGGATTTATAGCGGGGAAAGATTTTTTTAATATATATATATTAAAAAAGAATTTGTCCAGAAGACTTCAGGCTGGAAGCTATGCATTGTCGCCATCAATGACAATTAGCCATATGGTTGATTTTTTTGTCGTAGGAAAAATTAAAGGCAATGAAATCTTAATTACTATTCCCGAAGGATTTTCTAATGAAGAAATAGATAAAAGACTTGCGGAAAAAGATTTTATTAATGAAGGAGAATTTATAAATTTTGACAAAATTTTGAATCTGGATTTATTAAAATATAATTTTTTGAACGATAAGCCATTAAATTTTAGTTTACAGGGATATTATTTTCCAGATACTTATAAATATTATGACGACTCATCAATTGAAGATATTGTAAAAAAAATGTTTGATAATTTTGATTTAAAATTAACAAATGATTTAAGAGAAGAAATCAAAAAACAAAATAAAACTATTTTTGAGGTTATAGTTCTTGCAAGTATAGTCGAAAAAGAAGCTGGACATAAGGATGATATGAAAAAAATATCTAGTGTTTTTCAAAATAGGCTGGAAATCGGAAAGGCTCTTGAGTCTGACGCTACAATAAATTATATAACAAATTCTGGCAGAGCTCAGTCAACCTACGAAGATTTAAAAGTTGAATCGCCCTATAATACTTATAAGTATAGTGGATTGCCTCCAGGACCAATCTCAAATCCTGGAATAGATGCGATTAAGGCTGTGATATATTACGAAAAAACTGATTATTTTTATTTTCTTACAAAAAAAGATGATAATATGGCGGTTTTTAGTAAAACTTATCAAGAACATTTAAAAAATAAAAATAAATATTTAAAGTGAGGTGGTATTAACTTTATTATTTTTTTAAATTAATAATATGTTTGAAGAAAAAAAATTAAGCAAAAAAAATGTTTTGTTTATAATTGGGAGCAAAGGCTTTAGGGATGAAGAATATTTTATTCCTTTTGAAATTTTACAGAAGGAGAATGCGATAATTACCACTGCCAGTTCAATAGAAGGAAATATAATTGGCATTGAGGGAGGAGAAGCCAGGTCAACATTGGCTTTAAAACAAGTAAATATGAAAGATTTTGATATTGTTATTTTTGTAGGTGGCGGCGGAGCAAGCGAATATTTCGAAAACAATGATGCTCACAAAATTATCCAAGAGGCAGTAGCAAAGCATAAAATTTTGGCTGCGATATGTGTTGCTCCTGTAATTTTAGCAAGAGCAGGAGTTCTTAAAGGTAAAAAAGCTACGGTATGGTCAAGTCTTCTAGATAAGAGCTGGGCAAAAGAATTGAAAGAGGCTGGGTGCAGGGTAGAAGAAAAAAGAATTGTTACTGATGGTAAAATTGTTACAGCTGATGGACCAGCAGTCGCTAAAGAATTTGCGGAAGCTATAATTGATGCTTTTTTAAATAAAGATAAGGAAGAAGAAGATTAGCCAAAAGTTCAAAAGTTTATAAAGCAAAAAGTATTAATTACTAGGGAGTTTGAATATTATCTAATCTCTTGAAAATATAAATTAGTGCAGTAATACAGTCACTTGACACAATTTTTATTTTATATATAATGTTATTATTATCCACAGACAGTAGGCGAACAATTAAGACCTGCTTAGGATGAAGTAATATATTTTCGTATATTTACTGCTGTCTGTGAGATTGCAGTTTTTTATTTTTTAAAAATATATTTATGCCAATTACAAGACAGAAAAAAGAAAAAATAATTAAAGCGCTAAGTGATAAGTTTTCAAAAGCTAAATCTATTGTTTTTTTGGGATTTCAGGGATTAACAGTTAAAGAAGATGATGAATTAAGAGAAAGGCTTAGAAGTGAAGGTGTTGACTACAAAGTCGCAAGAAAAACTTTAATAAGAAAAAGTCTTAAAGAAGTAAAAATTGATGGCGCTGATGATATAAATTTAGAAGGTCCTATCGGAGCAGCCGTTTGTTATGATGACGAGGTAGCTCCAGCAAGGCTAGCCAATGAATATGCTAAAATTAATAAAAAATTAAAGCTTCTTGGAGGTTTTATTTCAAATAAATATTTGAATGCAACAGAAATAAAAACTTTAGCATTGTTACCCGGAAAGGATCAATTAAGGGCTCAGCTAGCGGGAACAATAAACACTCCTGTATCGGGGTTTGTGAATGTTTTAGCGGGAAATATGCGCGGATTGGTTAATGTTTTAAAAGCTGTTAGTGAGAATAAAAAAGAGTAATTTTTTAAAATTACGAAATGATCCGCTAGCTGGCGGAGACTGAGAGATCTAAAAACTATATTTAAATCAACTATTCTTTTCGTTTGCTATTATTCATAGATTTCTCGCGACACGCTCGAAATGACAAAAAGGGGCATTTTGTAATTCAAAATAATTTATTAATAAATTTTAAAAGAAAGGAAACATTATGTCAGATGAAAAAAAAGAAGTTGAAGCTAAGAAAAAAGAAGAAACTTCAACAGAAGCAACAGAGGATAAAAAAGAAGTAGAAGTTCCTAAAAAGTTTAAGGATTTGGTAAAACAAATCGAAGAACTTAGCGTTCTTGAGCTCTCAGAGCTTGTGAAAGTTCTTGAAGAAAAGTTTGGAGTTTCCGCGACGGCCCCCGCTATGATGGCTGCAATGCCGCAAGCTGGCGCAGAAGCTGGCGCAGAAGCAGAAGAAAAATCAGATTTTGATATAGAGCTTGTTGCGGCTGGAGACGCGAAGATTGCGGTTATAAAAATTGTTCGAGAAGTAACAGGAAAAGGACTTAAAGACGCAAAAGATATTGTTGACGCGGCTCCTAAGGTTATTAAAGAAAAGGCGCCAAAAGCCGAAGCTGAAGAATTAAAAAAACAATTAGAAGACGCTGGAGCAACAGTAAATTTGAAATAGGGATTTTTCTTTCACCATGATACTATGTAGTATCATAGTGTATTGCGGTAAAATATAAAAAAACAGGGGATTGACTCTCCTGTTTTTTGTAGTTTATTCTGATGAAAATCAGCGCTTTTTCTGCTTGCCGGTAGATAACTGCTTCAGAAAAAAATTTGGGATGATAAAACGATAAAAAATTAATTTTCTATTTCTATTCCAACTTTAAAAACTTTATTCCCGCTTAATATATATATTTTCTCTTCTTTCGCGTCTACGACGATATTTTTCAAATCACTAAATTTATCACTGGTATATTGACCAGCTAGTTTACCGCTTGTCTTATTAAAAAGGACAACTCTGTTTTGGGGTGGATCGGAAACATAAAGATATTTAAATTCTGGTTTAGTATAAATTTTTGCTGAACTGGAAATCGGATTACTTGGACTTTCGGTTGAAAATTCTGTTATTTTATTTCCGGTTCTGAATTTATCAATTGATCCGTTTGAATTCAAAAGATAGATTGAACCGTCAATTGCCATTGATACGGCATTTTCAATATGCGCATCTTCTTTTTCAAGCCAGTCCTGTCTCTTGTCAAAACCATTCGCCAGTCGTTTGTATTTATAAATCTGATTTGAATCAGGATTTAGTAAATACATAAAATTACTATAGGAATCAATGTCTTTTGTACCAGACATATTTTCTGCAAACTCTATATCTGTGTATAAAAATGTTTTTTTATCAATATTAAAGATTGCGATTTTATTAGAATTTTCCAATAACATAATTTCTCCCGTCTTTTCCATTAAAGTTGAGAGATTATCGAGATTTATATTGCCAGTGATTTCAATCTTAAAATTATTTAATTTTTTTTCATCAAAATTTATGCCATTAAGAATCTTGCTTTCTAAATCAAATATATAATATTTTTTGTTCTCTTTAAATATTTTTTTGGGATTTATAATGTTTTCAATTTGGCTAAAATCAATTGCTACCGCCGGATTTTCTATTTTATTTACAAGATCAATTATATCTAGTTGTTTCTGAATTTCTTTCAGTAAAATAGCAGTTTTATTAGATAAATCTCTGTAATTATTTTTGTTGTCAAGCGAAGTATTTCTCGCGCCTAGTATATTTTTGGCTTCGATTAGAGACCTTCTTGCTTCTATGGGATTGACAATTGAATCTATTTCTGCTTTGTTTAATTTCTTTTCGGCTTGAATTAATAAACTTGCATAAGTGTTTAATCTCTCATTTTCGCTGTCTTTATAGTTTTTAAATACTAATCCCCCAGTTAAAATAAACACAATAAATATAAATACAACTAATATGATTTTTTTTCTACTAGACAGCAGTTTTGTTTGTTGAGGAAATTCAAATTCAGACTCTGATTTTTTTAAAAAAACACCTGCTAGTTTTATGATTAATTTTTTGGCAAGCTTGAAAGTTGGGAGTATAATTTTGTCTTTTGTTATTGTAAAAATTTCTCTTAGTTTTTCCAGTAAATTTTCAAATTTAGTTCTAGATTTTTGATCAAGCGAATCCATAAAGTCGCTAGTGCTATCCTTCTTGCTTTCTGTTTCGCCTGACAAATCCTTTTCTTTTATTTTTCTTTTCTCATATTTACTTATAATATCTTCAAGACTAAGCTCCTCTTCTTTTTTGGGCATTCCCACTCTAGTTTTTTCTGTTGTTTCCGCATGTTCAATAACCTTTTCAACCATTTCAGCTTTCCAGCTTTCAGCTTTTTCTTTCATTGATTCCGACATCTCTTTCTCAACCACTTTTTCTTCTTTTTTATTTTCTATTTGTGACTTTATTTCAATATGAGAAAGCTTTTCTTCTTTTTCTTCCTCAATTTTCATAAGTAATAATCCTACCGTTTTAATAGTATTTTCTTTTTCAATGGAATTTTGGATAATTTCCGCCAGTTCCTCAATGTCCAAAGAAGAAGCTAACTGTCTTAGCTTATCTATTGAAAAAACATTAAAAAGCTCGGGTGTTGTAAATAAAATAAGGTCTCCGTCTTCCAACTCCCCACTAGCAATATTTGTAAATGTCTTGAATGGATGTGGATTTTCTTCATTGATTATATTTTTTCCTATGTCAGTAATTTGTCCGTCTCTGATAAGTATGGTTTTAATTTTTCCCGTTTGGCTTAGATAAAGTTCGCCATTTTTATATGTACAGCATGTCATATTTAAATTTCCAATCCAGTCTACATTACCCTGTTCAGCGAGATCAGAAAGCATTGAATTTATCTTATGCAAGCTTGCTTCCAGGCTTTCCATAGTTGACTTTTTTGAATTGGAATAAAATTCTTTTTTGGAAATTGAAGCGAGAAGGTTTACAAGATAAGAAGAATTTTCAGAAAAATTTACAATTTCTCCGACGATATACAGATTTCCAAGCGCCTGTTCTTCAATATTTTCAGGTTCATAGACAAATATATCGCAGAATGATTTTCCTTCCTCTCTTGAAAATACTACTTCTCTTAAATCTACTTTTATTTTTTTATTCAAATTTGTCATTTTATTATTAAGTAGTGATTACTTTTTTATTATAATGCTTTTTATGGTTTTGGGCAAATAGTAATTCCTACATTATTGAATTGTTATGTTGTCGCCGTGCTTTTTTGTATAAAATCAGTTTTGTGGTATAATACTATTAATTTTAATGTTCGCTTGATCTTTAATATTATATACTAAATATTAAATCGTACTTGTCATATAATTCAAAAGTTATATAATAAAAAAAGATAGAATATAATATGGTCGTAATAGTTTTATTGCTAAATTGTTACATTGTCTTCATTATTAAGCAGAAAGTTCGTAAAGTTTCATATGTTAGCTTATAAATTTCTCAGTTTATGGATACGCTTTCAAGAAACAAACAAATAAATAAATTTAATTAATTGTTTTTAAAAATATTATATGTCTGAAATTTTAGAAAAACTATTTCATTCAAAAGCCGAAGTTAAACTCTTGCGTCTTTTTTTGAATAATTCGGAGGGATATACGGTTTCTGAAGCCGCTAAAAGATCAAAAATCAATATTACTGCGGCGCGAAAAGAAATTAATAATCTTGTAAAAATCAAATTTTTAACTCATCGCAAAAAAGCAAATAAGACATATTATTGCGCTAATCAAAGTTTTGTTTTTTACGAAGAACTTAAAAAACTGATTTTTAAAGCAAGTCCTACTTCAGCTGACAAGCTTGCATCTTTAGCAATGAGGCTGGGACAGATAAGATTTGTGTTGATTTCAGGAGTTTTTTTGAATTCTGAAAAAGGAAAAATTGATATTTTAATTGTTGGTGAGCATATAAACAGGAGCAAATTAAAAAGCTTTTTGTCTAATGTTGAGGCGGAGGTTGGCAAAGGGATTAATTATGTTTGTATGAGCACGGACGAGTTTCGATATAGAAAGGGCATGTTTGATAAATTTGTAATAAATATTTTTGAAAGTCCGCATAAAATTTTAATAGATAGAATGAAAAAAGATATATAAAATTGAATTCACCTAATCTCTGCCACTTTCAATATTTTTATTTTAGATCATAATTTTGCGATTTTTCAAACCCCTCCTAACCTCCACTTATCAGGGGAGGAAAAATTGAAAAAAATCAGCAGACCGTAACTATACAGATCCAAATAATTTAAAATAATTTGGACTTTAAATTTAATAAATGAATGTTTTTTCGAAGGTATTTGAGAGAAATAAGTTTTGTGATGATTATTTTATTTCTCTTGATATTGGTTCAGAGACTATAAAAGCTTTAGTTTTGCGCATTGATAAAAAAAGGGAAAAAGTTTTTATCATAGGCGTTGGACAAGAAAATCAAAAGCAGTCAAATATGCAAGGAAGCGAAATAAATAATGTTTCGGATGTTGTTTTTGCTTGCAAAAAAGCTATAAACATTGCTGTTATGTCGGCAAAAGTAAACCCAACAAAAGTAATTATTGGAATGAATGAAGAGTTTATAAAAAGTATGACGGTAAATGTTAATTATACAAGAAAGAATCCCAGAGTTAAAATAAGTGCGAAAGAAACGAAAGATATCATTTGTAAAACAAAAAATGATTTGTTTGCTGATATTAAGAAAGGGACGTCAAAAGATGAAATTAGCAATGCGGATGTAATAATTGCAAGTTCTATTATCGCTGACATACGTATTGACGGATATGGAGTAATGAGCCCCGTAGGTTTTAAGGGCAACAAAATAGAGTTAAAAATATTTAATTCTGTTTTGTCCAGCAAAAACTTGAAAATAATTAAATATATTGCAAAAAAATTAAGTTTAGATGTGATTGATGTATTATCCGAACCTTATGCAGTCGCAATTTCAATGGGAATTAGGGAAACCGTTAAATTTAATGCAATTCTTGTTGATATGGGAAGTAAAGCAACTAGCGTGGCTGTTGTAAGCGAGGGTAATGTCAGTAATGTTAAAATATTCAATGTTGGAGGAATGGCGTTTACTAAAAGTTTGGCAGATGAATTTAATTTAGAATTTTCCAAAGCTGAGAAGTTAAAAATAAAATATTCGAATAAACAAATTCAAAAAGAATTATTTAATAGAATTAAAAAAATATTTGATTGTAATTACGATATTATGCTTACAGGAGTGAAACTGTCTTTAAAGGAACTTTCAGGTTCTAACTTATTGCCTACTCAAATTTTATTTTATGGAGGAGCAAGTCAACTTTTAGATATAAGCAAAGTGGCAAACAAGCTATTTTTTGAAAAAGAGCCGTCATTTCTTTTAAAAATGAAATCAAGTTTTGTAAATTCTTGTGATATTGTTAATGTTGTTGATAATACAGGAATGGCTTGTAATCTTCAATATGTGAATTCTATTAGTCTTGCCAGTTTTGTGTTTGATTTAGCAGTAGAGGAAGATTTTCATAATAAGATACTGAGAAATATGATTAAAATGAATTTTAATAAATGAGTTTGTAAATAATTTCATATGTTTTTTATTCCAATCTAAATAAGGCTAATTAAAGGTTTTGGGAAATTGTGGTTGTAAATCCGTCACGCGTAATCTTGCCCTTATTAGAGTTTTATAAATACTAAATACTAATAAATATGGAGAATAATAATCAGAATAAAATTTATATAAAAAAAGACGAAGAAATCCCGTCTATTATTAGCAGAATTAAAAGACATAAAGAAAAAGAAATAATCTTAGTAGTGCCTTATGATTCGTTAATTTTGAATAATGTATTAAATCTTAAAATACTTAAAAGTGAATCAGAGGATCTAAATAAAAATATTTCTGTAATTACGGACAGTGGTCATGATAAAGTAGAAGGTAAAAATGTCAAAATGAAACATGACGATATTAAACAGGAAAAAAGAAATTCCGTCAGTTCTATTATGAAAGCTGATGATTTTTCAAAGTTTGAAAAATGCGCGGAGATTGATGTTTTTTCGAAAAAAACTGATAAACTCAACGAACACGCTTCTTTTAAAAATACAGCCAATTCTGATTTATTAGATATTGGTATTAGCACTAAAACAAGCCGTGAAAAAAAAATTAAAATGTTTGATATAGTTAAAAAGGTGGATAGTTTAAATGAGGTTGGTAAAAAAAAATATAAACCTGCTGAAGAAAAAATAAAAAATAAAAAAGCTGATAGCTATCAAGAAGATTTTAAAGAGAACAATGGTAATATTGAATTTCAAACAGAAGAAAAATCAATCAATCTTGCAAAAAAAGTAAATAAAAAAACAACTATTATTCCAGCACTAAGCTCAAAAATAGTCGCGCTATTTATTTTTATAAGTTTTGTTGCTGTCTCCTTGGCAGTGGCATTTGTACTTCCTAAGGCAGATATAAATGTAGTTTTAAAAAAGGAAATTGCGACATATGATTTTGAATTTATAGCTAGTGAATCTTTGGATAGAATTGATGCTATCAACAGTAAAATTCCACTAGAAAAAATAGAAATCACGAGTGAAAAATCTGAAAATTATCCAACTACTGGAAAAAAACAAGTGCAGGAAAAAGCGAGTGGAGAAATCATGGTTTTTAATGAATATTCTTCAAGTCCTCAAAGAATAGTTGCTAGCACAAGATTCTTGTCGAAAGAGAGTGGCAAACTTTTTAGAATTAAAGATGCTGTGACTATTCCTGGATTTTCAAGAGTAGAAGGAGTTGATGTTCCTGGTCAAATTGCAATAAAAGTTTATGCTGATAAAATTGGAGAAGAATATAATATCGGATCTGATTCTTTTCATCTGCCCGGGCTGCAAGGATCAGCTAAATACGCGGCAATTTATGCCAGATCAACTAAAGCAATGTCTGGCGGGATAGACAAAGAAGCCGTATATTTTTCACAGAGTGATTATGTGACTGCTAAAGAAAATCTTGTAAAAATAGTTGAAGATGAAAGCGAAAAAAGTTTTTTAAATAAAATTTCTGAAAATGATTTATTTTTAGAAGATACAAAAAAAGAAGAAAAACTGGAGATTAACACTGATATTGAAGTAGGAAATATTGCTGATAATTTTCAAATGAGCGTTAAAGCGGATATCAGAGCTTTTTCAATATCAAAAGCTGATTTAGACGAGATAATAAATGAAAAAATTAATTTAAGACTAGATACAAATAAAAAACTTTTAGACAATAGTAGAAGTTATAAAGTTGGAGAGATTAAAATAGACGAAGATGAAAAAATAACAGTTCCTATTCATATTAACCAAGGCTTAATTATAAAAGTTGACATTGAGAAGTTAAAAAAAGATGTGGCAGATAAAAGTGAAGTAGAACTGAAAAGTTATTTTAGTAATATGAATGGAGTGAAGTCCACAAATATTAGTTTTTGGCCATTTTGGGTAAAAAGCATTCCTTCGTCATATGAAAAAATAAATATAGCTATTGACATAAATGATTCCTTATAGTAAACTGGTCAAGTGGGATATTAATGATATATAATTTAAGAAATTAGTTTAAAGATAGACCAGCTAGTGGTGCTAGTGGTCGTTTTATTTACTCAGGATTTAGTTTAATTTACTGATAAGGATCTTAAAATATATATTCCTCTTATTTGAAATTAAGAGTATGGCTTTCCATAATTTCGGTAAATAATTTAGAGAGGTTTGTGAAATCAAGGCATCAGTCTTGTGTTGAAAATATCTCAGAACTATAATCTTAAAATAAAAAATTTGAAAGATCTTCTTATTTTTTATTTATAATTGCGATTCTGTTTGCGTTCAAACTTTTTGATACAATCTTATCTAAAGAGAGGATAAAATGTGTAAATATGTGCAAGTCTAATTTATAATAGGTTAAATATCTATGAAAGAAATAGTACAGGTAGAGGGAATTGTTTTTGAAACATTGCCAGGGACAAAATTTAAAGTAAAAATTGATGAAGATCATGAGATACTGGCTCATATTTCTGGTAAAATGAGAATGAATTATATAAAAATATTGCCAGGGGATAAGGTTATTGTGGAAATGAGCCCCTATGACCTAACAAAGGGTAGGATTGTAAGAAGAGGATGAATTTATAGTAACTTATAGTATAATTAGCAAATTTAATTAATTGCCACGAGTTGTAGTTAATGTTTGTTTATAAGCAGATAAATATAAAAAAATGAAAGTTAGAGCTTCAATAAAAAAATTTTGTGATAAGTGTAAAATAGTAAAACGTAAAAGAAGAATTTATGTTACTTGCGAGAATCCTAAGCATAAACAGAGACAAGGGTAACGCGGGTGTAGGATTTAAATGTTTATTTATGTTTTATGTTTTTAATGCGAATTAACGGTATTTAGTATTTAATATTGAGCATTAAGATGAATATAATATGCTAAATACTAAATACTAAATACTAAATACTAAATCCATGCCAAGAATTTTAGGAGTTAATATTCCAGAAGAGAAAAAAATAGAGTTTTCACTTACTTACTTAAAGGGTATAGGTGTTTTTTCAAGTCGTAAAATTTTAGAAAAGGCTGGTGTTGATATTAACAAAAGAGCAAGGGATATTACTTCTGAAGAAGTCGGCAAGATTCAAAAAATCATTGAAAAAAAATATAAAATAGAAGGAGAATTGAAAAGAATTGTTATGATAAACATAAAAAGGTTAAAAGAAATAGGATGTTATAGAGGAACAAGGCATACAAAGGGATTGCCATCCAGAGGACAAAGAACTAAAACTAATAACAGGACCGTAAGAGGCAATGTTAGAAGAACGGCTGGAAGTGGCAAGATAAAAACTGAAAAGACATAAAATCGACAATGTACTCAAAATTCCCAGCCCTATAGGCTGGTCCGCCTTGGGCGGAAAAACTCTAAATTCAATATTCTAATCAAAAAATATGGGGAAAAGAAGGATAGTAACAATTGGAAGCAAAGAGAAAGGAGGCTTAAAAACTTCAAAAGCAAGGGCGCCTAAAAAAATAAAAAGGAAAAATATAGTTAAAGGCCAAGTTCATATAAAGTCAACTTATAATAATACAATTGTAACTCTAACAGATTTAAATGGTAATGTGATTGCATGGTCAAGCGCCGGTCTTCTGGGATTTAAGGGAGCAAAAAAAGCAACTCCTTATGCTGCGACTACTATCATGAGTTCTCTGTTGGAAAAAACAAAAAAAATAGGACTGAGAGAAGTTGAAGTATATGTAAAAGGTATTGGTAGTGGAAGAGAATCTGCTGTTAGGGCGATTGCCGCTAATGGCATTATCATTATTTCTATAACCGATATGACTCCAATTCCACATAATGGTTGCAGACCCCCCAAGCCAAGAAGAATGTAGTGATGGAATTTAGAATAATATTTAAAAATTAAAAATTTTCGATTATGGCCAGAGATTTAAGTCCAAAATGTAAAAAATGCAGAAGAGAAGGAAAGAAACTCTTTTTAAAAGGAGATCGTTGTTTTAGTATAAAATGTGCTATGATAAAAAGGCCTTATGCTCCAGGACAGCATGGGCAGGCGAGAAAAATGGGCTTGTCGGAATACGGCATTCAGTTAAGAGAAAAACAAAAAGTTAAAAGAACCTATGGTATTTTAGAAAAGCAGTTTAGAAAATATTATGAAATGGCCTGCCGAATGCAAGGCAATACAGGAGTTTTGCTTTCAACGCTTCTTGAAAGAAGGATGGATAATGTTGTTTATCGTCTCGGATTAGCAAATTCCAGAAATCAAGCAAGACAGCTTGTTAATCACGGACATTTTTTAGTAAATGGAAAAAAAGTAGATAT
This sequence comes from Candidatus Moraniibacteriota bacterium, assembly GCA_030638895.1. GTDB lineage: Bacteria > Patescibacteriota > Minisyncoccia > JAHIHE01 > JAGLIN01 > DAOWDS01. The sequence continues at coordinate 13,801 of DAOWDS010000053.1, forward strand.
ACCTTCTTGCCTTATTAAAGAAGGTGATGTTATATCGTTAAAAAAGAGTCACGGAGATTATTTTGAAGAATTAAAAAAAGTGATAAAAAATTACCAAACTCCGTCATGGCTGTCTTTGGACGCGCAAAAGGTTCAGGGCAAAGTTGTTTCCAATCCAATACTAGATGAAATTGATACCATCGCCAATATCCATTTAATTATTGAGTATTATTCTAAATCGTAAGTTAACTATTGTAGTCATGAAAATTTATAATTTAATGTTCGCAAATATTTTTACAGATAAAAGCGGCTCATGCGCGATTTAACAATATTTACTAACAAGAACTTTCTTGCTATTTGTTATTCTAATATAATTAGAACTTACGCGCTTACTGTTATCCTAAGTTTGTCGAAGGATATTACCCATATAAACACAATACCTCGACAAGTTTATCATGACATTTATACGCATTATTTATCCAAACACGTAAGTCCTAAATATAACAAATAGAACAAATTTAATAACAATTAAGATAAACAAAAATATGCGAAAAATAACACTACCAGAAAAACCTATAATAATAAAACAAGAAGGAAATTTTGCAGTTTTTGAAATAAGATCTTGCTATCCTGGATATGGACCGACTATAGGCAATGCTCTGCGAAGAGTTTTACTTTCTAGCTTGGTTGGATCTGCAATAACATCAGTTAAAATAGCTGGGGCAAGTCACGAATTTTCTACAATTCCTGGAGTAGTAGAAGATGTAGTTGAAATAATTCTTAATCTAAAAAAAATAAAATTTAAAATGTATTCAAATGAACCGGTAAAACTCAGATTAAAAACAAATAAAGAAGGTGAAGTAAGAGCTTCAGACATAAAAGAGGATAGTAATGTAGAGGTAGCTAATAAGGATGCTTATATAGCAACCATAACTGATAAAAATGCCAAGATAGATTTTGAGATAAAAGTAGAAAAAGGGATTGGCTATGTGCCAATTGAACAACAGAGAGAAGATAAGCTCGAAATAGGCAATATAGCAATAGATGCGATATTTACTCCGATTAAAAAAGTAAATTATCACGTAGAAAATATGCGTGTCGGCAAAATGACAAATTATGATAAATTAATTTTTGAAATAAAGACTGATGGAAGCATAACGCCAGAAGAAGCTTTTAAAGAAGCGACAAAATTGCTTGTGGAACATTTCAATTTATTTAGAGAGGTGATTGACCAAAAAACAGAAGAAGAGAAAAAAAGAATGAAAGTAGAAAAGAAGGAATTATTAGAAGATAGTAAGATTGCAAAAAAAGAAATTGAAAAAAGGGAGAAAAAAGATAAGAATCAGAAACAAAAAAAAGATAGTGAAGAGATTCTAATGGTGTCTGTTGAGAATATTAACTTATCTCCTCGCATATTAAAAATTTTAATTGAGAATAAAATAAAAACTGTTAGCAAGGTGATTAAAAAATCTGAAGATGATTTAAAAATATTGTCTGGATTAGGAGATGGAGGAATTAAAGAAATCAAGAAAACATTAGGAAAATTCGGGCTAACTTTAAAAAAATAATTATAGGACGAATTTATAGATTTAATATATAGTTATGAAACATAAATTAAAAGGAAGACAATTTAAAAGAAGTAAATCGCAAAAGAAAGCTCTGATGAAACATTTGTCAGAAGCAATAATTTTACAAGAAAAGATCACAACAACTACAGCCAAAGCAAAGGAATTATCTTCTTATGTAGAAAAACTAATAACTGTAGCTAAAAAGAAGAATCTTTTAGCAGCTAAGGCTATTCATGGCAAATTATCAGATGAAGCTTCTAAAAAATTGTTATTGAAAATTTCCAATAGATATAATAGTAGAAATGGAGGATATACTAGAATTATAAAAATAAGTGAAAGAAAGGGCGATGTTGCTCAAATGTCTGTTATAGAGTTTGTGTAGATTATATTGTTAAATTGTTCCATTGCCGTATTGTTATTTTAAAGTATAGTAAATTCAGAAATTGGATTAGGAATTTACCACTGAAACAAGTTTAGCGCAAGCTCTTTAGGGTTTCAAAAACCGCTGTAAATACAAAAATGAAATCATAAAGAATAAATTCCGTTTGTGTATGTGTTTGAAAACTTATTATTCTTGGTAATGATAGTGTGTAAAAGTAAAATTATTCAGAACAATACAGCAATACAACAATTTAGTATAATAATATAAATTTATGGCAAAAGAAAAAAATGATAAAATGAAAAGATTAGCTCAAAGAAAATGGCATATTTTTGACGCATCCGAAGAAAGTTTCGGTAGAATGGCATCAAAGATTTCAATTTTACTTAGAGGAAAAAATAAGGCGAGTTATACGCCACATATTGATGGCGGAGATTATGTCGTGGTTATTAATACTAATAACTTAAAATATACCGGCAACAAGGATGATGGTAAAATTTATTATAGTCATAGCTGGCATCCAGGAGGATTAAAACAAATTACTTTAGGAAATCAGATTAAAAAAGACTCAAGAATAGTTATAAAGAAAGCGGTTTACGGGATGTTGCCTAAAAATAAATTGAGAGATCAAATGATAAAGAGATTGAAAATATATAAAAGCGAAGATTATTTAGAGAAAGATAAGTTTAAATAAATTGTTAAACTGCTCTATTGTCAAATTGTTATGTATGGCATGATAATAAACTATAAGAGCAATTTAACAATTTAACAATTTAACAATTTACATAAATTATGAGTGAAAACAATAAAAATAATGATAAATATTTTTATGCATCTGGAAGAAGAAAATCCGCAGTTGCAAAAGTAAGACTCTATCAGAGCGCCAAAGAAGACGGAATATCGGTAAATGAGAAAGATTATAAAAAATATTTTGCAAGCAATAGCGTTCTTATTAAAAAAGTTTATTCCCCAATAAAGCTTCTTAGCCTTGAAAACAAGTTTAAAATTTCAGTAAAAGTCAATGGTGGCGGTTCGAACGGGCAAGCCGAGGCAATAAGACTTGGAATAGCAAGAGCTTTGTTGGTTTTAGACGAGGAATATAAAAAAGAGCTTAGAGCTTCAGGTTATCTTACTCGAGACCCAAGGAAAGTTGAAAGAAAGAAACCTGGATTAAAAAAGGCAAGAAGAGCTCCGCAATGGAAGAAAAGGTAGTTTGTCTATTATTTTGAATATAAAAAACCATTTTGCATAAAAATGGTTTTTGTTTTTTAGCGCGTGAAAGTTGTGATTTATGTTAATGGGGATTGATTATAATAAAAAAATAACTCTTTAAAATTAAAGTGAGTTTTAACCCAATCAACATAGTTAATGGTTTGTATAGTAAGGCGCTATTGCCATTTAAAAGATATGTTAAAATGTTAAAATAAATTGGTTCTTATTGACCAAAATCATATAAAAGCTATAATGAGATCATAGACACTTAAACGATGGTCCTACTTGTTTATATGTTTATATGTTTTAATATTTATATAAATATATGACTAGCGGCCAGCGAAAAATAAAAAAAGCGATTATTATTTCAGTAGTTTTGTTTATTATAATTATCATTCATCAATTAATGTTTCCAAAAATTCCAGAACCGTGTTTCAATGGAATT
>DAOWDS010000035.1 GCA_030638895.1 Candidatus Moraniibacteriota bacterium
TCTTTGGTTATCATATAATTAGGGTAATGTTTTAACCCGTAATTATACAATCTAGAGAAACCTTTGCAATGACCATATTTGAATCCTAATTGCATATATTTAGCTTATTTGGATTCCAATATGTGAGTGAACTTATACAGATGCAAAATCTATAAATTTTTATCTTGATTTATTAAATAAAAAAGTATAGACTAAAATAAATGGCCTATTATTGTTAAGTTTTTTAAAAATGAAAACTACGCGAAATATAGATAAAAATAAATAATAAATGTAACATAGCCGAAATGACATTATATAATAAAAAGTTTTCAGATGTTGCAAACAGAACTCCACAAATAAGAAAAACACTGCACTTCAATAAAATTATCAAACTTCTCAATCCTCAGGAAAATGATATAATTCTTGACATGGGTTGTAACAAAGGCAGTTTAGTAAAAGCGCTTAGAAACTTTTCAAATAAAGTTTATGGATGTGACATTAACGAAGAAGCAATAAAAAATTCTGGCATTGATGGATTAAAAATCATTTCAGTTGAAAAAATTGATTACAATGACAACTTTTTTAATAAAATCATCTCATCGCATGTTATTGAACATATTGATAATCTTGAAAATACGATTAGAGAAATTAAAAGAATTTTAAAGCCAGACGGAATCTGCGTGCTAATATATCCATTTGAAATTATAAAAGGTTCAAATAATTTTATAGAATCTGCATTTATTTATAAAAATCCTTTTTATTCAAGAAAGCTACATATAAATAAATTAAATCCGAAAAAAATACAAAAACTTGCCAATATGAAACTGATTAAAAAGGGAATATTTTTTGGACCATATCCTACATATTTTACGGTTTTAAAAAATATTAAATCCGAAAAATAAAATAAAAAATAATGACCCAAAAATTTTTGGGTCGTCATAGATGATTTTTGTTAGTCCTCTAGAGCGAACAGCGTCTTTTCGGCAAATGTTCCGTCTCCATTCCCGACTAAAACAAATTTGTCACCGGAAATAGTTTGAAACGCTATATCCAAATAAGTATCGTTATTAAAGTCTTTAACTTCAAAAAAGTCTGGTGACAGAGTACCGATAAAAAGTACGGGTTTGTATTTAGGACTCATTCCTGCGATCTCTATCTGAATTGTGTCTTGATTAATAACGCCAGTATTTACGCCTTTCCAAATCACACAATCCGGAATACCGTCAGCATTAAGATCTTCTTCAATCACTACAACCTTAAAGACTTCAAAACCGGATAGGTGTAAACATAGGCTTGCAATTATAGCCAGGACCGCGATTGCGATCATGAAAATTATGGCACAGTCAAAGTCATCTTTCGATTGCCATGCACTTTTTACCATTAAATTCCTCCTTTTAGTTCTGTATTTCAAATATCTTATAATACCAACAATCTATCACAAAATACAATAACTGTCAATAATATGCGAGTGGAAAGATAGATTTATCAAATTTTCATTGATTTGAACATAGAAACAATAACTGGTATAGTGGTATTATTTTTAAAACAGCTATTTGTCATTCCCGCGGAGGAGGGAATCCAGCGCTGCAATAAGCAATAAATCCTGCATTAGAAATTGTGATAAAAAGAGAATTTTAAAGTAATACCACTATGTAAGCGTGTTTAATTATTTAGCAAAAGAATCATAATATGATAGTAGATGAAATACAAATAGAGGTGTCTGGAGGAAAAGGCGGCGATGGCTGCGCTGCTTTTAATAAAAATAAGGGAGAAAAAGGACCAACAGGCGGAGACGGAGGAAACGGAGGGAATGTCTATCTTGAAGGAATCTCCAACTTAACCGCTCTTAACAAATTTCGCTTTAAAAAAGAATTTCCAGCTGGAAGTGGAGTGGACGGAAAAAATAAACTGCTTGAAGGAGCAAAAGGAAAAAATCTCGTTTTAAAAGTTCCAATAGGAACAGTGGCTCACAATCTTGACACAAAAAAAGACATAGAAATTATAAATGTTGGAGAAAAAATTATGATAGCGAGAGGCGGAAAGCGAGGCCGAGGAAATTGGCGTTTCCGTTCTGCGACAAACACCACGCCGAGAGAATTTGAAAAAGGTTTAGAAGGACAGCGCTACAGGTTTATTTTAGAGCTTAGAATGATCGCGGATATTGGATTTATCGGACTTCCAAGCGCTGGAAAATCAAGCCTTTTAAACGCTCTCACAAAAGCAAACGTGAAAGTCGCCGCTTATCATTTTACGACTCTGGAGCCGAATCTTGGAAATTATTACGGACTAATTCTTGCTGATATTCCAGGGCTCATTGAAGGCGCTTCTGCAGGAAAAGGACTTGGGATAAAATTTTTGCGGCACATTAAAAGAACAAGAATCCTCATTCATTGTATTTCTTGCGAATCGGAAAACATAAAAAAAGACTATCAAATTATAAAAGAAGAGCTGAAAAAATACGAGCTTGGTTTGGCAAGAAAAAAAGAATATTTATTTCTGACAAAAATTGATTTAGCAAGCGAGAAAGAAATTAAAGAAAAAATTAAAGAACTAAAAAAAATCAGCCCAGATGTTTTGGCTGTTTCTGTTTATGATAAAAAAAGATTAGAAAAAGTCAGAAAATTATTGAATAAAATTAAAAACTAATTTTATTACGCGCTTATAATACAAATAATAGCGTATGAAATACTAATAATGCACATAAACTTGTGTTCCTATTTCAGACCAGTCAAAAACATATTCCGCCGGACCAACGCCAAGCCGAATACATCCATGAGAAACTCTAACACCTAAATGATCTTCTCCTTCTCTATATCCGTTCGGCCAATAAGGAAGTTCATGAATATAAAAAGCTCCATAAAAATTCATACTATACGGCATCCAAAGCCCATAAGTTGAAGACCAATGATTTGGTTCTTTTTTCTTTACGGAAAATATTCCAATCGGAGTCGGCATCCCGTATTTTCCGCTGGAAATCAAAAAGCTATTAGTTTTTATCCCGTCTTCAAATAAGGTCATAACCTGGTTTGCAATGCTTATATCAATATATTTTCCTTCTATAAATTTAGGTTCTATTTTGATTTCGTTTTTCGGCCTTGAAGATTCTGGCGGTATATATTTATTTTTAGATAATTTGAATTCGGAAAAAAATTCTTTTTTATTATTATCCGAAATTTTATTTTTCTTTATTTTAGATTTAGTATAAAAAACAAACTTTTTATTCTTCATCAACAATCCACTGAATCCCCTGATATTTTTTAGCTCAATCTCATATTTAATTTCATTTAAAAACAGCTTGTTATTGCTTAAAATTAATATTTTATTATTATCAGATAAATTCAAATTCAAATCAATGTTTGGATTGATGTCTATATTGTCAAAATCTAAAAAAATAACAGGCTGGTTAAAAATAATTTTTATATCATCATTCCCGCCAATTTCTTTTTTATTTTCAACAACCGCGTCAAGCGCGTAAATACTAGAATAGTTAACAATTCCAGCGCTTATGCTTAATATTAAAAAGGAAATTGCGATTGCAATTATAAAAACAATGATTCTAAAATTCGTGGACATAAAAAACATTTTCTGTTTTTTGCCAGAAAAAAGAACGTTGTTATTTTTATAATTAACAGAAATACTCATTTTTTGCAATAAATAAATAAAATAAAAAAGGCTATTTCCTTCACCCTTTGTTTAGTATAGCATATATTATAACACAAATCTACCAAAAAAATCATTTTAATTTCTTACCTTCTCGCGACAACAAGCCCCCAAACATTTTTTGCTCCATTTTTTTTCAATTCTTTAGCGCATTCTCCAAGCGTTGCTGAAGTTGTGCAAACATCATCAACTATCACTATATTTTTGTTTTTTATTAAATTTTTTATGCCTGAACGCTCTGAGACAAAAAACGCTCCTTTGATATTTTTCTTTCTTTTTTCCATAGATCTAATTTTGGCCTGCGGTTTCGTGCTTCTTCTCCGAAACAACAAATTATCATAAATATCTAGATTGAATTTATCAGCAATACATTTAGACAATAAAAAAGCCTGATTAAAACCACGCCAATTATATCTGTTCTTGTAAAGCGGAATCGGAACAATTATTGTTTCCGTTTTTTTATTTTTTTCTTTCTCAATATAAATTTCTTCTTCCTCGCTTTCCTGAGAAAAATTTGCCAGAATTAAGTCTTGAAAATCACCATACTCTTCAACCTCTAAAATGCTTTTTATTAAAATTTCCGAGAGAGGAAAAGAAATGTCTTTTATAAAATTGAATTTAAATTTGTGAATTACTTCACTAATGGCTTCGTATTTATATTCCGTAGCAACCCAAAGACCGTCAAGCGCCGTTTGGTTTTTACACCTATAATGAGTCTCGCCTCCGCTACTAAACTGCTCACAAGCAGGACAAACTTGATTTTCTCTTATTTTATTTTTTTTAAGACACTCAGGACAAATCCATCTCTTCTTGGGCTCTGCATTTTCCAACTCTATTCCACATCCAAGGCATTTTATTGGAAAAAGAATGTCAAGAATAAAATTCTTAAGTTTTTCTAAATTTTTCATAAATACTCAAAAAAATCACAATATCTGGCTTGTTTTTATAAACAAATATTATTTTTTCTTTTGTTTTCTTTTGTTGTTTTGTTGTAAAACAATCTTTTCTTTTACCGCTTTTAGCTTTACGCTATCTCCTTCTTTAATTTTGTCTTCAATAATCTCCTCTGAAACCAAATCCTCAACCATCTCTTGTAAATTCCTTCTAACTAAACGAGCTCCTTCATTCGGATTGAAACTTTTATTTACAATATAAGCAAGAGCTTTCTTGTCTAAAGCTATTTCTATATTATTATTTTTTGCCAGCCGCTTTTTAAAATCAGAAAACTGGATCTTTATAATTGATCTGATGTCTGATAAATCAAGCGGATTAAAAACCAGGATTTTATCAATACGATTCACAAATTCAGGACTGAACTCTTCTTTAAACTCTTTAACGACAGTTTCTTTAGTTGCTATATATTTCTTTCTAATCTTGCTTCTTTTTTGATTCTCATCTGCTTTTTCTTCTTCCATAAATCCTAATTTCGCTTCATCTGTAAGCTGTTCAGTTCCTATATTTGAAGTCATTATAATTACAGTATTTTTAAAATCAATTTTCCTTCCCGCTGCGTCTGTTAACTCCCCGTCTTCAAAAATTTGAAGCAGAAGATTAAAAACATCAGGATGAGCCTTTTCAATCTCATCAAATAAAATCACGGAGTAGGGATGAAGCCGAACTTGTTCCGTTAACTTTCCGCCGTCTTCATACCCGACATAACCAGCAGGAGCCCCGACAAGACGGGAAATATTGTGTTTTTCCATAAATTCGCTCATATCCACTTTGATTAAAGCGTCTTTCTTTTCATACATTATATCTGCTAAAGTTTTTGCAAGCTGCGTCTTTCCTACTCCCGTGGGACCCATAAACAAAAACACTCCCAATGGCCTTTTGGCGTCTGAGATTCCCACTCGCGCGCGGCGAATTGATTTTGAAACAGCTTCAATCGCTTCTTTTTGTCCGACAATATATTTCTCTAACTTCTTTTCTAAATTTTGAAGCTTCTTTTTTTCGTCAGAAACCATTTTTTTTACAGGAATTCCCGTCATCTGAGTTATGGTTTCCGCAACTTCGTCAAAACCAACTTTTTCTTTGATTTTAAAAGATTTCTCTTCTTCCTGTATTTTGATAGTTTCATTTATAGAACGCTCTACTCTATTTTCTTCTTCTTTAATAATAAGAGCCTCGTCATACTTTTCGCTTTCAATCGCTTTCTCCTTTTCAATTCGTAATCCTCTCTTTCTTTCTTCAAGCTTTTTTATTTGTTTGAAATAATTATTACCTGTATGTTTTCCTCGAACAAACGCGGCAGCCTCGTCAATAACATCAAGAGCCTTGTCAGGCAAAAACCTGTCATTGATAAATCTTGAACTTAAATCAACCGCGGCTTTAATAGCGTCATTATTTATTTCCAAATTATGATGCTTTTCGTAAGCGCTCTTTAGTCCCATAAGCATTTTTTTCGTGTCTTCCACGCCTGGCTCTTCAATAAGCAACATTTGAAATCTTCTTTCTAACGCGGCGTCTTTTTTGAATTGTTTTCTATACTCATCCAATGTTGTTGCTCCTATACAAGAAAGCTCTCCTCTGGATAATGAAGGTTTTAGAATATTCGCTGCATCTAAACTGCCGGATCCGCTCGCGCTGCCAGCGCCGATTATTGTATGTATTTCGTCTATAAATAAAATGACGCTTGGATCTGCCTGAGCTTCGTTTATAACATCTTTCAATCTTGCTTCAAATTCTCCCCTAAAAACAGCTCCCGCGACAAGAAGCCCCATATCTAAAGAATAAATTTTCTTACTAAAAAGATTCGCTGGCACATCGCCCCTAGAAATCTTTTGAGCAAGACCTTGGACAATCGCAGTTTTTCCAACTCCAGGCTCTCCAACTAAAATCGGATTATTTTTTGCTTTCCGGCTAAGAATGTTTATAATCTTTTCAATTTCCTTTGCCCTCCCAACTATTGGATCAACGTTTCTATCTTCAAATTCTTTTACCAAGTTAATACAGAAATAATCCAAAGCGGATTGGTTTGGATTTAAAGCCGCTCCAGGGACTGGCATTTCCATCGCAAAACCGCTATTCTGATTATTACCCATTTGATGACTTGGAAAATTAGACTTTTGAGGTTTTGAGCCAGCTTCAAAAGAATTAACAATATCAGAAAATCTAACAGAGCTTTCCATAATCGCCTTAATCTGCTCTTTTAATGCACCGACATTAATGCCTATTGAAGAAAAAATTTTCTCAATTTTTGCGTTTTTGCTAGATAATACCGCGTAAAGCAAATGTTCAGTTCCTACGTGAGAATGCTTGCATCTTCCAGCAACAAGAACAGATTTTTTAAAAGCGTCTTTGACTTCTTCCGATAGTTTCAACTTCCATTTTTTTGTTTTTGAAAACCCATTAATAATTTTATGTAAATTTTTAAAATCAAATTTTTCACTTCCAAGCATGCTTGAACCAATACTTCCTTTCTGGCTAAACATACTGAGTATTATATGTTCAATTTTAATTGATTCGTGATTAAGCTCACGCGAAATGTTTTCCGCATTCTTAATCACGCTCTTAAGGTGAGTCGTAAATTTATTCTGAATTTTTTGTGGAAAAATATCCATTATATAAAAATTAAAAGTTATTAAGTTTGTAAAATTATTAAGTCATTTATATAGCTCACACTTTACTTTATTACATTTAAGCAATTATTACAAGTCTTGACAAATTTGTCGTTTACGTGTATAGTTTCAAGTTGTTCTTTATATTAGGCTTTACGCGTTTATAAGTGTCCGACGCCTTAAATATGGCAAGAGCGTAAGTCCTATATATAATAGTTTACATAAGACACTTGTATAAATATCATTGATTTTGAATAGATTTATATAGATGTCTTATGGAAAAAAGGGCTTATTAAAAAAAGAGGTGATAATTAATGAACACTTTTATTGACTTAGTAGAAGAAATAAACATGAAGTGGAAAATTTTTCGAAAGAAAAATAAATCAAATCTAATTAAGCGAAAAATACTGCTTAGGTGAAAGAAATTATTTCAAATATATTGGACACGGCCCAGGGACTGTTGAAAGGATAGAACCATAAGAGTAAAATCAAAATGGTTAATGCCAAATGTGGCAATTCCCATCAAACACCCGTTGTCAGGTGTATATCTTTAATTAAAATAAACAGGGAGCAGGATGGGACCAAACATTCTGACTCCCTATTTCTTTGTCTAATCCAGTAAATAACGCAACAGTACGGGCCTTGACAAGTTTGTCTTTTGGGTATATAGTTTTAAGTTGTTCTTTATACAAAAATTTCCGTAAGACACTTGTATAAATATCATTGATTTTGAATAGATTTATATAGATGTCTTATGGAAAAAATGACATATAAATAAAATAAAAGAGAGGTGCATTATAATGAGCAAAGAAGGACCAAGTAGGAAAAAACAATCCAGAAGAAAAAGACACGAGAAAGCTGCTGTAAGAGATCTGGAATTAAAAGCAACAAGAGAAAAAAACCAAAGAGAGAAGCTCCAAAGAGAGAAGAATGCAGAAGAAGAAAGGCAAGTAGTTGAACTTGCAGAAGCCATTGAAATCGAAATTGTAATGGCTGAGACAATAGCGGCTGAAGATGCAGTCGCTGCCGAAAAAGAAGATGCTAAAGCGACCAAAAAGAAAAATTTGGTAAGGAGAAAGAGAGAAAGGAAAAAATCAGACTTTAAGACTCCTCACGAAAAATCGGTAAAAAAATCTGTTACAATAGTGCCAGTAACAAACAAGACCGAGGCAAAAATACAAAAATGGACTACAGACGTCGGAAAAGTCGGATCGACCAACGCAACAAACCATCCCCAGCATTCCAATCTGATTGTTGCAAAATTTGCGAAAATGCAATCTGGAAAAAAACATTCCGAAAGTGGGAAAAAATATCCCGAAAGAATGATAGCAAAAGTGGGCGATAACTGTTTGCTGACCCCACACCGAGACGGACACATACCAGAAATAGAAACAGTCCAATATCTTTGTGAAAAACCAAGGAATAGACAAAAACCATTATTTTACATAAAGAGCATACCCGTTTTTACAACTATGGTCTATCCTATAGTTGTAGAAAACTTGGGCGAAAACATGGATTTGTTCGTTTCTTGCAATCCAAAATTCCAAATTCCGAACTGGGTGTTGGAAGGGTCAAAAAAAATGGCGAATCTTTTTATTGAGGATAAAAATGTTTCCTTTATAAGAGTCCACTCTGAAGCTGTGGCGAAAATAATCGCCAAAAAGCTTAATGGCGGGGAAAAAGACAAAATGGGAACAGCAAAAGATGACAATGTTTGGAGTCTAAAAGGCGATGCAATTAAACGACCTCGAATGATGTCAGTATTAACCCAACAAGAAATTGTTGACATTATAGAGGAAAACTTGAAAGCCTAAAGGTTTTTCAATAAATTGGGATAAGAGCAGAACCCACTGTTCAAACTCCCTATTTTTTTTGTAAAATTAAGTTCTATGTTTTTTTTATACAAATTAGATTCTACTAAGATAAATTAAAAACTCTATGCAAAAACGCAAAAATACAGACATAGTATGTTTTGCAACGGCCGTTGCGAAAGATACTATGTTTTTATAATTAAATTATGGAGTCAACATTTAAACAGTATGGTAATATGTATTACCATACTGTTACGCCCTAGAGTTTGATAGTGTGAATAAATGGGTAATAAAAATATTAAAGATTTCAGACACTATGATACTATGTAATATCATAGTACACATTGTTTAATGAAGGAAAATTGAGTTTTTCACTTGGCGATAAGACCGCCAAGTGGGATAAAAAGAAAAAAACACCCTGATTTCTCAGGGTGTTTTGGGTTGTAACATACAAATATTTATAGTTTGTTTATATGTTCGTATGTTCGTATGTTTACAAACTCATTACATCAGGTCCTGTTGTGTAGAGGTCTAATTCTCCTTGATTAACGGTGTAGATCGCTGGTTCAGATCCGCCATGAGTTAGGAAGTCTTCAGCGGTCATATTTATCCAGTGTTTTGTTTGATCGCCGTTGATCTCATAGACTTTATCAGTTGGTCCTGAAGTTCCGTTTGGTCCTGTGTTTACTCTTGCCCAGCCTGATAGAGAATAATTATCCAAGGAATCAACTTGCTTTAGGTTTTCCCATTGAAGATGTCCATAGTAGTTGAAGATTTCAAGTGATACTATGTGTCTGATATATTTAGTATTGCCTACTGTTTTAACGATATATACCGCGAATGGATTGGATGAAGTTTGACATTGGATGATGTCGCCGTCTATAATTTCAGATGGAGGAGTTATAATTTCTTCATCTGTTTCTAATCCTAAAATAGCAAAGTAAGTGAAATGAGTTGTCGTAGCTGTTACTCTTTTGTTGATCATATCAACCGCGCTATTTTCTAAGGATACCCACTGGCTTAAAGTTTCATCCCAATAATAAATTTTCAATGTTTCTTCATTAAGTCCTTCTACTTGTTCATTTGTATAAGTAAAAGTTAAAGTAACAGCCTTTTCAAAAGTATTTACTGAAGCATTCACCGCGTTAACGGCGGTAAAATTATATACGTAGTTGCCAACAACCTTGTTGCCAGTTAAAACTGGCCTAGAAGCAATAATTTCAGATTGCGTTTTTGAAACAACTGTTATCGTAGCATTTTCTAATAAGGCTCCTGCTGGCAATACTGCTTTCGCGCTAGTACCGTCAGAATTAGTTTTGCTTATTGTTCCTCCATTAGAAGGAGTAGCTGCTACTTGTCCTGTTGTAGAAGTTGGAGCAGAAAAACCGACAGAGCCTCCGCCAGCCGCGTTACAGCTATTTTCACTTAAGTTAAAGCCGCTACTACAAGTTATTGTACAATCAACGGCAACAGTTCCATTACTGACAGAACTATTTGAACACATTTGAACAGCCGTGGAATACGCTGATTCTAAATCATCATCATCTCCAGCAGTTATTTTATAATAATAGGAAGTGAATGCTGCAGTTGCAGTATCTGTATAAGTTTCAGTGCCAGCTAAAATCGCTGAAGCGCTAATTTGAGAATATGTCGCGCCATCAGCAGAACGATAAACAGCATATCCATATAAATCAGTAATTGGGGTGGTATCAGAATTTGTGGTAACAGCATTCCATGTTATTGTGTTTGAAGTTCCTGTTCCAGAACCCTGGGCAAGTCCAGCTGGAGCAGTAGGCGCTACGCCATCCGGAGAAGTTCCAAGAGCAAACACGGTAAGATGGTTAGTAGACGCAGTTGCAACCACTTTATAATCATCATAATCTGTTCCTGCAACAAAAGTTGGAGTTTCTCCTAAGGCATCGTCAACAAATTCTTCAAAGCCAGATTGAGTGTCAGTTCCATTATATAGCGTCCAATCAGTATCAGCGTCATCTTTATAATATACCTTTTTGGTGGTCGGTAAATTTATCCATTCATTTAATGTATCATCCCAATAACCAATTTTTGCGGTTTTTAATTTAGAATTATCAGTCATATTAGATGCGTCATCTATATCAGCTTTATAGGTAACTATTTCCATATCAACATAGTTATCTAAATTCGTTATTGGCTGTCCAGAGTTATCAGTCGCGGTTATAGATTTTCCTGTGCCATTTATAGGTTTCATAGAATTAGTGGCTGAAACAGCAGCAGTTTCATTAGCGCTTACATTACCGCTTGAAGTTGAACTGCCTAAAGCATTTGGAGGAAGGGTCATTTTAACTCCAGTACCAGACGCTTTTCCAGTGGAAGTATTTTGCGCCGTATCATCAATCACGCCACCGGAGGCTGGAGTGATCGGTGATGATTTTGTTTTATTAATCCAGCCAGCGTTAATATTAAGTTCAATATTTTTACTGCTTAAGCTTTCACCAGAAACAGTCAGTGTTACCGGTAATCCATTTTCACGATATTGATTTTCCGTATAACCATTAGCAATACCGAACATTTTCCATATTCCATCAATCACTCCGAGAGAGAAATATCCGCTTCCATCAACAGAAGCGTTGGCTTGAGCTCCAGTTGTTATATTTTCAGCATGAACCCATCCATTAGCAATTTCTTCTCCGGTATCATAGGCGCTATTACTATTCGTATCTACATATATCTTTCCAGAAATAGTACTTGATTGGGTGGTTAAAGAAAAATCAATTGTAGCATCTTCTGTTCCGGTATTTGAAGTCGGTTCTCCTGAAAGAAAGCCTTGTTTATCAGTACCAACCATATAATTTCCAGAAGCTAATTTTGGAACAACTAACGAATAAGCTCCAGTCGTGGCGTTCGCCTGCTGCCCTGAATGAAAACCAGTTTCAGGATTACCTACCCAAACCCAAGCATCTTTCTGTCCGGCATCAGGACCGCTTACAGTACCAGAGATTGTAATGACCGCGTCAGTATCATCAAGATCTGAAAGAGCAAATATAACCGTATCTCCAACGCCATCAATTGTTATTGCTTTCTTAGTCGCGTCAAACGCAGTACTTGTAGAGCTTGGCACATATCCTCCATATCCATGAACATCCACAAAGAAATGATAATCTCCATCTTCTAATTGAACCGTTTGATCTGCTCCTGATATATCATTTACTCTGATTGATTTATGAAATCCAGTCGGAGTAGGAATAACACCAGAATAGCTTACTCCATCAATATTTATAAAAGCTTCTTTTGTTGAATAATCAGCTTTATTACTGAATTGAATTGTTACAGTATTAAGAGCCGCGCTAGCAATCGTTATATTGGCGCCAGTTACATCGCTATTCCCCACAGTAATATTTGCCGGACTACCAGCAACTCCGTCAGTCGTAAGCTCAACTTCTCCAAAATCCGGAGTCCAGATATCAACACGATAATATTTTAACCCGCTAGCGATTCCGGGAACTGAAATTGAATATACACCGTTTGAATCTGTCATTCCGCTATACTCCCTGCCAAGATGATTTCCATATACATCGTAAGCAACTGCCCTAATTGGACTATAAGTTTGAACAACATTATTTATGGAAATAGTTCCAGAAATTGATTTCCAAATTGTATCGGTATCAGGTTTAATATTTATGTCTGATTGAGAAGCGCCATTAATAGTAACTGCTAAATCATATTGCATCCAGCCAACTCCTGGCGCGTCAGCCTCAATTGTCCATGTTCCATTATCAACATAAAGGATATAATTTCCGGCAGAATCGGTCATAGTATTGGCATGTCCCCAGCCATCAGGCTGATATGCCCAAACAGGAGCATAAGCCACTGCCTGAGAACTGGAATTTAAAACTTTTCCAGAAATTGTGTAAGATGGCATTTGTAACACCAAAGATACGCCTGTTACATTATCTTGAACGTCAACTGTTTTTTCTGAAATTGAAGGAAGTCCGGGTTTTTGAGCGCCAATTTTATAAGTTCCAAGAACTAGAATTTTTAATATAAAACTTCCATCAGTAGCAGTTTTAGTAAAAGAACCTCCAAATCCCCCCATTGGCTGATAAGCATAAACTTCAACATCGGCAATTCCGTTTCCAGAGCCATCTACGACAGTTCCAGCAACGGTTTTAGATATCTGGCTGGAAATATCAAAACTAATAGTCCCATCATCAGCCGTACCAGAATTTTCTATGACGGAAGGATTGGCGACTTTTACGTCAATAGGCATTGGCGGCATCCAATCCGGCATTGGCGGAGGTCCAGCCATTGGACCCATTGGCATTGCCGGACCTATTCCAACCATCCAATCACTATCAGGGAGGTATAATGTGTAAGTATCTCCGCTTTGAGAGCCAACACTGCTTAAAGTTTTGACTCTAAATCCACTTGGAGATCCTGCAAAAATATCAATATTATCAGCTACGCCGCCAGTTGAAAAATTACCAGTTAATTCAATGGTAACAGCCGTACCAGAACCCGCATCAAGCTGCGTAATAGTAAGGTCTTTGTCAATTATATCATTATCAGTACTATCAGAAGACACATCAGTTGCTTCATTGACCCAAATCGGCTCTGGCATCATATAACCGTTAAAATCAGTTGCCGTAGAAGAAACATCAACTGTAATTGTCGGCTCAGTAAACAAATGGTATTCTCCTTCTGGCAAACCCGTAAAAGAGAAATCAGCATTATGATCTCCGTCAAAAGTTACAGTCGTTTCCATCGGACCGGTCATTGGAGAACCGAGATATATAGTTGTTGTTTCAGCATTATCAATATTAACATTGGCAGTATCAGCGCCATTTCTCATCGTAATGGTTCCTGAAAAAACATAACTGCCTCCTTCGCTTAAAAAGAATGGCATCGTGGTTATGTTTTCCAATAAAATTCCCGTGTCAGAGAATGTTTTTATATCCACTAAATATCCTTCTGTTCCAAAGTCTTTTGGAATTGAAGAATTGACAATCCCCTTAATATCCATATGCAGAAAATCGATAGCTTGAGTCGCGCCCCCTCCAGTCGTAATAGTTACTGTTCGCGAAGTTTGATTTCCTGTTACGCCAGCGATAGTAATTGTTCCTGTATTCCACTCATTGATATCATTGTTAATGGGAGAATAAGTGTCTTCAGCCGCGTTTGAAACATCAAATCCGCTTGGGAAAGTCAGAACAATTGTTCCGCCAGAAGCAATTGATTTTGTCGTAGGAACGTCAATAAAATACATTGAAGTTTGTCCCGCCATTCCGTTCATTGGAAAAGCTCCAGCCATCATCATTCCCATATCTCCCATATCCATCATTGGATCATAAGTTCCTGGACCAAGTATTCCATAAGTATCTGTTGAATTTTGGATAGGGCCTTGAGCCGCGTTTCCGCCGCTAATTGAACGACCAGCGGAATTTGCAATTTCATTATTTGATCTATCGGTTACAAGATCAACAAAAATCTGGTAATCAGCCGGATATGGCAAAGAAGCAAAGAAATTAAATCCTTCAATATTTACTGTATTATTCATCTCATCATAAGTAAAACCTAATCCAGAAATTGAACTAAGAGCGGTAACCGCGCTGTATGGAGAAGCGGCAACAGATGACGAATCAACTGTTTTTACAAAATAATTCGCGGGATTTAAAACTGAAGTTCCCCATCTGCTCGTATTAGTCTGTCCAGCCGCGTTCATCGGTTCAGAATATGTAACCGCTATAATATAATCATCGCCATTAGCATATATTAATGTTGGCGCTACAGCATCCGCCGTACCTGTTTTAAAGGTTACAGTATTAGCAGAAGCAATCGCCACGCCCGCCAAATCCGTAACGCTTGTAGAAATAGTTAAAATATATTCGGTATTGGAATTAAGAGCGCTGCTTGGTATAAACTTTGCCATATTTCCCATTGAATCATATTTAACACTTCCCGTAACAGAACTTGATCCAGAAGCAAGGGTAATGTTCTGCGCGGTTACAGTGCTTGGATTCATCGCTTCAGAAAATCCTATTTCAATAGAAGAAATTCCAACATCAACAGCATTAGTTCCAACAGTAATTCCATCATTATTACTTGGATAACTAGCCACTACTGTAGGAGGAGTTATATCAGAAATAGAACTAACTTGAAAACTATTCGCATAATTTGAAACAGTAAGTAAACAAGTGTCTGGGTCCGTAGCTCCGCAAACAGACGGATCACCAAACCAAATTCCAGCCGTGCTCTTTGCGCTTCCCATTATCTCTAAAACATACCAGCCATTATTAGAAGAATTAGCAGGTAGATCTGAACTCGGACTTAGAGTAGCGACTTTTTGCGTAGTTTGATCTAAAGTAACTGTTGCCGAAACAGCGCTTCCAAGGGTCCATAATGACTCATTTGTAACGGGATATAATTTAATTGAATCCGTGCTAATACTTGACGAATCCATTGGTTCTGAAAATTCAACCATCACAGACGCATTAGGGGAAATATTAAAAGCTCCTGGATTTGGAGTTGTGCCAGCTACATATGGCGGCATCATCATTCCGCTAGTACCATAATCAGTGTAATCTCCTCCATCCCAAAAATCAGTATTATCTCCCATCGTAACAAAACCGCTGCTAAAAGAACCGTCCGGCGTATTTCCTCCAATTGGATTGCCGTCTTCATCCGTCACGCCTTGCGTTACAACGATATTATAAAAAGTATTCGGCAATAAAACATCATAAGTTGAAGTGTAAAACCTAGCTTCATTCATAACAGAATCATAATAGACTTTGCCGCCAACTCTGTCATTTCCATTAGTGGTAAGATAGATATTAGATCCGGCATTAGAAGCGTCTAGATCATTAATAGTGTTTGCGTTCATCGGCTTGCTGAAACCGATCAAAATGGGCATTTCTCCCGCGCTGGAAGAAGAACAATCGCTTGTGCAATAAATGTCAGTCGGAGCTCCCATCATTCCCGGACCTGGAGCTGTCCAAGTAACAAACGGCATATCTGTTCCGTCCATTACATTCATATCGCCTGAATTAAGATAAAAATTAACGCTTTCTCCTTTGAAAACATTTAAAAACATATCCATATAGTTATCTTCAAATGCCATTGCTCCGAAAGATCCGGGATACATTGTATTATCCGAAATGGTAAAAGCGCCAGTCGCGCCAGTCGCGACATAGCCAGAAGAAGCGCCTTCAATAAATACTTTTGCTCCATTAATTGGACTGCCGTCTGAAGCATAAACAAAACCAGTCAGATCGGCGTCGCTATCAGTATCCGTGTAATCGCCATAAGCATCGTCATCAGCGGCTAATATGTCAATCATAATCGGATCCGCGATCGCGGTTGCTTCAATAATATTTTCACTCCAAGTTCCATATACAAAATTTTCATTAGGAGTAGTAGCCGCGTCTTTTGATTTCAAATAATAACCAATGACAGAATCAGCATCCCACGCGCCCCAAGGAATAGTGCAGCTATAAAATCCAGCCTCAATAGCTACGCAATTTGTAGTTGTTGGAGTAACAGATAAATCAGGCAGTGATGCGTTTGTGCCAGCTTTCCAAATCACCTGAGCTCCAACCCCCGGCACAGCGCCAAGCTCTCTATCATCTTGAAATCTTGCTATTAAAACTATATCCGCAGTTGCCTTTGCCTGCCAAACAGGCATATGCATTATAAACGGTTCTTGACTATCGTTTCCAGCATCATAAGCTTCCGTGGCCAAAGTAGCTGATGCCGAAACAGCTGTTCCAGATCTATTATCCGCAAAGTCAATAGCGATTATATACGCCTTATAATCTCCGGCAGATAAAGAATCGCCAGCGCTGTCTTTGGTCATAAATCCGCCTCCAGTATACGTGAAAGTCAGCGACGAATCTCCATTATAATATTGTCCGCCATAAATATAATCAATTGGAGAATGAGCATCTCCATCAAAAGCGGTTGTGGCCGGCAATAGATAAATTTCATATCTATCAAAAGAAGGATCAGGCGCGGAAGCCGGCGTCCATGTAACGGTTACATCATTACCATCCAAACCGCTGCTAGCAATAGCATCGCCATCGGTTAAAGTAACGCTTGTTACCGCTGTCGGCGCCGTTGAATCTCCTCCCATATTTGAAAATCCGGGACTAGTAGAAGAATAAGGCTGCCAATCACCGCTTTGATTAAAGTCGTCGCCAGTTGTTGAACGTCGTCCTATTGATTGTCCGTAGAGAACATTTGGTATAAAATCTCCAGCCATCCATTCATTTGCCGATGTAGCAGCTGATTCATTTGCGAAGCCAGAACCGCCATATTGGATATAATCTTTAACAGCGCTTGAATTGTCTTTCAAAATTACATCTCCGCCAAAAGTCCCCATATCACCGTCAACGGTTGTGCCATTGCTATTAGAAGTATAAAGATCTGTCGCGATATCAGTTCCGGCGGCATTCCAGTGAACCACGGCAAACGCTTCAGTTGCGATAGAAGTGCTTGCTGGAACAGTATATGTTTTTGTATTAGAAATTATTTTCCAGCCAGCTATATCTTGGCTTTCAGAGTTTCTATTATAAAGTTCTATCCAGCCAATTGCTGTATCTGTATTATAAAAAACTTCATTAAGAACAATAGGGCTTCCCGCTCCCGGATCGTATCCTCCTCCAAAAGATTCAGCGGTAGAACTTATGTTTTGAGGAACAGAAACTGCCGTAATAATAAAATCCATCGCATTGTTATTTGAATCCTCTCCGTTTCCATTTGATTCGTGAATTCCATCAGCCGCCATCTTTAACGAAGTTGAGTCTGGAAACGCTTTTCTTTCAATTGATTTATTCACTGCTGGCGCCGGCGCGGCTTGATCGCCTTCAGCCTGCGTAACAACGGCGCTGCCGTACGCCACTTTGTCAATTATGGTATTGCCTGGACTGAACAATCCAACAATCCCGCCAGCTTCCGGCAATGTAAAAGGTGAAGAAAAAGTCGCGTTAGTGGAAACTGTGGCGCCATAATCATAGCCAGTTCCATTGCTTCCTCCAATTAACATAAAACCGTTAGCTGGAATAGCGCCGCTATTTAAAACTACCGAGGCATCCCAATTTGTTTTAGTTTCCAAATCTTGCTCTGAAGCGGCGGCCTCATAAGTTAAAGTAAAACTATTTTCAGCGCTTAAAACAATCGCTTCAGGGGAACGATTATAAAGTTCAATAAATTCATCATCATTACTTCCTCCGTCAACTTGAATTTCAGAAATTAAAAGCGGCGAAAACATTCCGCCTTCTCCTTCAGTTCCTAAAAATACTGGAGGAAACATCGCATTCATTCCTTGAGGCCAGTCGGCAATGACCGCGCCTGAAACAGTCACATCAATGCCGCCAACCGGAATAATGGGATTAAAAGAACGCATTGGATTTTCGTTTAAATTTGCCTGCGCCTGCGCCGCTACAAATAATCTCATTTGAGCGCTCCATGTAGTAGGAATACTTAATCCTAAGCTTGAAAAAGTAGCTTGCGGGCAAGTTCCTCCCATCGCGTAAGCATCTGCCAAAGTAGTATAGCTTGAAACGGTTGCAAGTAATGTATCGCTGCCCTCAGTAGGAGTAGAAACTCCATCACCATCATCTTGCCATAAAGTCAAAGCCGTCAAATCCGTCGTCGGATTAAATCCATTCATTTCATCAAGGCAAATACTGATGGAATTTAATGTTCCTCCAGTTTCTTCAAAAACATTAATTTCCAAAAAAGCTTTTCTGGAGACAGTATCATCTAAAAAAGTATCAGGCGTTGCGCCGGCATCATTAACATACATAACATTGATTCCTCCAGCAGCTTTCGCAACTGGCAAAAGAGTAATCAGTGAAGGGCCAAACGACCACATAATAGTCGTTACAAATAAAAAAGACGCTAATATTCTTTTCGCGCTTTTTCTGATTTTTCTTTTTAAATTTTTCATTTTTGTTTTCTCCTTTGTTTCATGAGATTTAAAACACAAAACAATTTAAAAGCCCTGCTTAATACGCGGGACTATTTTGTTGATTAAAATTATTATTTAAAATTATTGAAACAAAATTTGTTGCCATTAAAAAAACGCGACAAAAAAATACCGCATTAAATATATTACATAATTTACAACTATAAGCAATTTTACATTTTTTGTTTGACCCCCTATCCATTCATTTTTGTTTTATTTTTTTAACAAAAAAACAAACACCTTTAAACCAACTTTTTATGGTTAATTTATAAAGGTTAACCATTTATTATTTTTTAAATACAATATAATTATATCATACTGGCAAGATTTGTCAACCACAGAAGAACAATACACAACTTATCCACAGAATCAAACGGAATTATATATTAATATTCTTCGAGCTTGTCGAGAAGTTACTGTGGATTCCCCTCCTTATGCAAGGAAAGATTAGGGGTGGTTGAGTTCACAGCGACATAGTTCTCCACAAGGTCGAACGGTATTATATATCTGTCATTCTGGAGTGTAGTGGAACGAAACGATAGAATCCCATTTTCTTCCTCACAAAACAATATTCTTCGAGTGTAGCGATAGCAGAGTCGAGAATCTTTTCGCGCATAGTTCTCCATAAAGTCGAACAATATTATATCTGCTTCAGGAATAACTATAAAACCCTGCTTTATAATTCCAAAAATTTCTAAAAGTTATTTCGGTCAATTTTTTCCACCTGAGCGTTATATTTTTCAACAAATTCTTTCGGCAAACGATATGTTTTTTTTTAGAATTCCATTTAAATTCATATCCGCTAATTGCGTAGAAACGCAAAATCTTGCGTCTGTACGATTGTCTTGTCTATTATAGGAAACATTGTGGAACGAGTTACAAGCTCGTTCCCGCGGAAAAAACTAGGAAATTTTTCTGAAATCGCAAAAGGCTCCAGCCGGAAGACACAGAGTCAACAAATCGAAAATCAAAAACCCGCGCGGAACGCGGGGGTTTTGCGTGATAGCGATGGGACATGAATTTATCCTATAGTCTCAAGTAATAAGTCCTTATTTAAATTTATTTTTTACTTGAGTATGGTTACCTATATAAGCAATTATAATAATTTTATCAATATGAGATAAATAAAAAATGCATCTATATTGTTTTCTATTTATATAAAATTCCCATACTTCATCAACTTCAAGTTTTTTAAGCATTTTTTTACTAACATAATACGATTTGGTATTTAAACTGGGATGTTCGGGATTATTTGAAAGATATTTAATTTTTTCATCAAAAACTTCTCTGTATTCTATAGGAAGGTTTTTTTGAATAATTTTTTTAAATTTTTTCTCTACTAAAATCTTATAGCCGCTAAATTTATAATTCATATTCAACTAATTTACTTTTATCAAACACTGGAAGATTCTTTTCAATTATTTCCTGATCACCGTCATCGCCGCAAAAAAACGCCTCAAGGCTGGCTAATTTTTTATTAATAATCTTTCCCATTTCCTTTTCATTATCAGTGGTAATTTTATAAGAATCCGTGTCATGAGATAATGAAATCAATTCGCTTTTGCTTAATTTTGAATATTTATCAATAATTGATTCAATAAAATTGGCAATATCCGCAGGAACGGTTGCTCTAGAACTGGTTAATGGCCGTAGCGCAAATCCATTTATCGTAATTAGTTTTTCTTTTGCCATTTCTTTTAAAATCTTATCATACTCATTAATTACTGGTCCTTTATTAATTGCGGCATATTTTGTATCAGACAAATCTTTATTATTATAAAAAATATACGCAAATTCAACAAAAAAAGCTATTTTGTTTAACCGGATTTTATCACTTTTTGCCGGTTCAATCCTATTTAAAATATACAAAATAAAATCTTTTGTCTTAAATATAAAATCTTTATTTTTTTCTTTTCTGTTAATCATATTTTTGATTGATTTTTTACTTCTGCTTTTATTATACGAGAATATAGGGTGGTGTCAAGAAAATATATTCTATTAATGAACAAAATATAATCAAATATTTTTCGAGCGAGTGGGACGAGTCGAGAAATTTTTCGTAAAAAGTTCTCCACGAGGTCGAACGATATTAAAAAAGTGGCTTAGTTTTCTAAAGCTAAGCTTTATGAAGAAGAAGAGAGGAAGAAGAATAAAAACACCCTGATTTCTCAGGGTGTTTTGGGTTGTAACATACAAATATTTATAGTTTATTTATATGTTCATATGTTTATGTGATTATAAACTCATCACATCAGGTCCTGTTGTGTAAAGATCCATTTCTCCTTGATTGACAGTATAGATCGCAGGAGCAGATCCGCCATGGGCTAAGAAGTCTTCAGCGGTCATATTTATCCAGTGTTTAGATTGATCTCCGTTTATTTCATATACTTTATCAGTTGGTCCGGGAGTTCCGTTTGGTCCTGTGTTTACTCTTGCCCATCCTGACAATGAATATTCTGATAGAGAATCAACTTGTTTGAGATTCTCCCACTTAAGATGTCCATAATAATCAAATATCTCAAGTGATACTATGTGTCTGATATATTTAGTATCACCTACTGTTTTGACGATATAGACTGCGAATGGATTGGAAGATGAAGCGCATTGAATGATGTCTCCGTCTATTACTTCAGTTGAAGGAGTAGTTGGAGTTGTTGGAGTTTCTGGAGTCTCATCTTCACTTGTCTGCGTTCCTAAGATAACAAAGTAAGTGAAATGAGTTGTCGTAGCTGTAACAGTATTAGTAGTCGTATTAACAGCGCTGTCTGTCAAAGCTACCCATTCACTTGAAGTATCATCCCAATAATGGATTTTCAATGTTCCTTCTGTGAGACCAGCTACTTGCGCGTCAGTGTAAGTAAGAGTAACCGTAAGCGCTTTTTCAAAAGTGCTAACCGCGGTAGTTCCAGAAACCGCGTTGAAATTATAGACATAACCACCAACTACACTACTGCCTGTTGAAACGGGATGAGTTTCCGCCACGGTTGCTTTAGTTACAGGAATAATTGTTACGGTAGTCGCGCTCGTAACTGCTTCGGTCGGCAACACTACTTCCGCAGTAGTTCCGTCTTCACTAGTATTACTCACAGATCCGCCGCCATCAGCAGTCGCCTCTACTTCTCCAGTTGTGGAAGTCGGAGTGTCTGGAGTTGGTTCTGGCTCTGGAGTTGGGGGAGTATAAGTTCCTCCTCCACCGCCACCAGTAGGACATTGTGTAGCAGCTGAAGAAATTGTATAGTCTCCTGTTCCAGTTGATGAGTTTACAACTACAATTCCGACACCGCCTGAACAAGTGTTTGACACTGTAACATTTGCATTACTGCCGCTAACATCAAATCCTTTAGTTGAATTTGTAACAGTAAATGTGTCTCCAACTCCCATTGTTACTACAATATTATCCGCATTGACAACAACGCCGCCTGCTGTTGAATTTGCTGATATTGTAAAATCAGCTGTTGTTAAATCAATGGTAGTATCATTGCTATAAGTAAGATTTGAAGCACCCACCAAACTTGTCATTCCAAACATCATCACTAAGGCGAAAACCAAACCAATCTTTATCTTATTTTTTATCATATTATTTATTATTAATCTTCTTTAATTAAGAAGTTTTTTATTCACCCTTCCGAGTCCCGATCCAAAGCGTTTAGAACGGGACCTCGGAAAAGTGTCAAACCGCAAAGTTACGACCTTTTAGGGATTAACTTTTTGGGTTTAAGATAATTTGTTTTTTATTATTTTGTTCTTAAGATTATTAACGCAGAATTTGACTTCAAAAAACTTAAGGAAATTCTGTATATTTGATAATCTAATGAATTAAGAAATAAAACAATTATGCAGAAGTAATCGCGGCTGTTGTTAAGAAGTTACTTTGAGTTACAAACCAGTTAGTACCATCTGAACGAAGTTCAAGGTAATCACCTACATTCTCCTTTGTGGCATCAATAGTGAATACGGTAGTACCATCAACATCAACAGTTGCACCAGCAACAATCATAGAACCCTGAAGGAGCGCTCCTGTTGCAGTTATAGTTGCGTTAGCTGTAATATCAGCTGTCACAACAAATCTATAAACAACACCAGCAACTGGAGCCGGAAGAGTAACAGCCGGAACAGTTAACAATTTTACAAGACTACCAGAATTCGAAGCAACTAATGCTAAAGCACCAGCACCAGATAGAATTGGTTCTCGTTGACCGTAAACAGTAACAGCTGCAGTTGTGGTTGCTGTACCAATCGTAATCACATTCGCGCCAGCGCCTGTTCCGATATTAATTGTGTCAACACCGCTTCCTGTTCCAATAGCAATCGTTCTGGTTAAAGCGCCTCCAGCTCCAATATTTATTGCCGTGGCAGCTGTAGTACCAATCGCTACAGTTGTAGCATTCGTGTTACCTAAAGAAACGGTTCCAACTGTCGCATCAGAAGTTCCAGCATCAATGCTTACTGCTCCTGAATTACCACCTAATGCATTACCCGACCCAATTGTAAGCGCACCCGTTACTCCTGCGCTACTTGTTCCTGAAGCTATTGTTAATGCCCCAGAAACTACTCCATTACCTGACCCTGCAGTAAAAATACCAGAGGTAGCAGCAGAAGTACCAGATTTAACAGTTACTAAA
>DAOWDS010000001.1 GCA_030638895.1 Candidatus Moraniibacteriota bacterium
AAATCCTTCTTTCAGAATATTCTTTGCCAAATTTAGCTATGATAAATTTATCAGCCGATTTAAGAGAACTTTTACTTAGATTTAGGGAGTCAGTTCTCATATATGTTATCAAACCGCTTGAGCCTTTTTTTCCAAGATGAATTCCTTCATAGAGTTGTTGAGCAATCATCATTGTTTGTTTGGCGCTATATCCAAATCTATTACTGGCAGCCTGCTGTAAGGTGCTTGTTGTGAATGGCGGAACAGGATTTTTCTTTGTTTCTTTCTTTGTTATTTTGTCAATTGTGTAACTTGCTTTTTCAAGTTCATCTTTAATTTCTCCTGCCTCTTTTCTGGTCTTAATGCCTAATTTTCCGACTGATTTTCCATTTATTTTGATTAATCTAGCATCAAAACTCTCTTGTGATTTTGAATTTTGAATTTTGAATTTGTTATTTGTAATTTTTTTCAGCTCTGCTGTAATATTCCAATATTCTTCAGGATTAAACTTATTAATTTCTTCTTCTTTTTCGCAAATCAATCGAACTGCCACAGATTGTACTCTTCCTGCTGAAAGTCCATAGCGAATCTTTTTCCAAAGAAGGGGAGAAAGTTTATATCCCACAAGGCGGTCAAGAATCCTTCTGGCTTGCTGTGCGTCAACAAGATTTATGTCGATTTCGCGTGGATTTTGCAAAGCTTCTTTAATCGCGATTTTGGTAATTTCATGAAAAACAATTCTTTTATATTTCATTTCCTTTTTTCCATTTCCAAATCCTTCAAGGTTCAAAATTTGCGCTAAATGCCAGGCAATTGCTTCTCCTTCGCGGTCTTCATCAGATGCCAGAATAATTTCATCGCACTCTTTGGCATATTTTTTTAATTCATTGGCTTTTTTTTTGCTTTTGTCATTAATGACATATTCCGGCTCAAAATTATTTTCCGTATCAACTCCCAATTTGCTTTTTGGCAAATCGCGCAAATGACCAAAAGAAGATTTGACAATATAATCTTTGCTTAAAAATTTTGAAATAGTTTTCGCTTTTGTGGGAGATTCCACGATGATAAGTTTTTTGGTTGACATAAATTTTTAATTGAATTTAATTGTTTTTTAAATTGTTCAAGTTCTTCATTAATTTCATCGGGGTGAAAAAGCTAAGAATTTTACTATGCTAGAAATATTTTTTGCTTAATACAATACTAGCTACTTAATACTAATTATCAACTTGAAATTACATATCTCATCCCACCAATGTTTTTGACTTTACCTTTGATTTCCATAAGCGTCAATAAACTAGAAAGAGCTGTTACATTCATTTTAGTGGTTTTGGCGAGTTGGTCAATGTGAAGTGGTTGGTCGGGGGAGAGATTTTCGAGGATGAGCGCTTCTTCGTTGTTATCAGGGATTATTTCTCTAGTCTTTTTTGTTTCTGTTGCGGATTCAAGATTGAGTTCTTCCAGAATATCTTCTGCTTTTGCGGCAAGTTTTGCTCCAAGCTTAATAAGATTATTAGCGCCCTCTGATGTTTTAGAATATATGCTTCCAGGAACAGCAAACACTTCACGATTTTGTTCAAGCGCGAATTTAGCTGTAATTAGCGCGCCAGAAGATTCTGCCGCTTCAATAACCAGAATTCCAAGAGAAAGTCCGCTTATAATTCTATTTCTTGCTGGAAAGTGCTGTTTGAGCGGAGGAGTGCCGATTGGATACTCGCTGATAATCGCTCCTCCGCCTAAAATTATTTCTTCGGCAATTTGGCGATTATTTGAAGGATAAATGCTATTTGTGTCAATTCCGCTTCCTAGAATCGCAACGGTTCTGTTTTTCAGTTTCAAACATTCTCTATGCGCGATGCCATCAATGCCAAGCGCCATCCCGCTTGCAATTGTAATTCCTGATTGTGATAATTCTCTTGCAAGTTGCGAACAAACCTGTCTTCCATAAATAGAAAATTTTCTTGATCCGACAATAGCAATTGTGCATTCATCTTTTTTTATTTCTCCTCTATAATATAATAAAGCTGGAGCGGTGTGAATTTCTCTTAGGAGTTTTGGATATAATGCGTCGTTTATTGTTATTATTTTTATGTTTTTTCTCTCTAGTTTCTCAAATTCTTTTTCAGGCGATATTTTCTTTTTGATTTGAATAATTTTTTCTATAACAATTTCTTCTAATCCTGCTTTTTTATATTCTGCCGCGCTCGCATTCCATGCATTTTCCATTGTATTAAAATAGATACAAAGCTTTTTGAATCGCATCGGCCCCATTTGTGATATTAGATTAAAAGCGTTATAATACTTATGTTCGCTGCTCATTAATTGTCAGATTATTTATTAAAGCATTGAAATTAGAAATTTTTTAAGATATGTTTAAATATGCAATATGATTTTTTGGCTTGACATATTATTTAAAGTATGATAGGATATTTTGTTGAATTGCAATATTTGATTTTGTCTTATTTTGAGGTTTTTTACAATTTAAAATCAAAGTTACTGCTCACTATCCTGTTTATGAGCGGCAAAAATATAACAATCCCTCCTTAGTTGTATTAGTAGCCTTAAAGTCATGGTCTATTTTTCTTGTAAATTTAGATCCTGTGCTTATAAATAGGATAGTGTATGGTATATAATCATAATCTTCTATTGTACATTTTCAAATTTTTTGAAACAATTTTTATATGAAGAAAATTAGACATTAAATTTCTGATATTTAATCTCCTTCTTATAAAAAATAATAAAAAATAAGGGGGAGGTGAAAGGGTTATGGCAAAAACGGTATACGATCTACAAGCTTGCATCAAGCAAGCGCAGAAATTTTTAAGCAGAACAAGAGTCCGTTGGTCTTGGTCGAGAAATTGATTTTTCAATTTCTCGACCCCATTTTTTTATTTAAATTTAAATTTTTTTATAAACTTTCTGAATTATTTTTTCAACAATTTCCATCTCTTCTTTTCGAAACTTTTCTAGCACAAACTTCTCAGTTGGTATTTTTTTGTTTTCAGTCATTATTCCGATTCGTATTCTTGTAAAATCTTTTGTTCCGATGTGATCAATAATTGATTGAACTCCTTTGTGTCCGCCTGAGTTTTTATTTTTTGAGATCTTATATTCTCCAAACGGAATATCAAGATCGTCGTGGATAACAATCATATCTTTGAAATTAATTTTATAATAATCCAAAACAGCTTTGACTGTCTGACCGGAATTGTTCATAAAGGTCATTGGCTTAACTAAAATAGTTTTTTCATTATCAACTATGCCTTCAGAAACCTCAGCGTTGAATTTTGACTGAATACCGCATACTGAATACTGAATACCAGTAGCTATTCTATCAACAGCTAAAAAACCGGCATTATGTCTGGTTTTTTTATATTCTTTTCCCGGATTGCCGAGACCAATAATCAACTTCATTTATGTGAGTTATAAATATAAAAATTTATTAATAAGAAACAAGGACACAAGAAACAAGATACAAACAAATTCCAATAATCAATAACCAAAATTCAAACCGTTTGATTATCTGAGTTTTGATTATTGATTATTTTTTGGTTATTGTTTCTTGTGTCCTTGTATCTTGATTTTATCTTTAGAATCCTCTTCCCAAAACAATCACAAAATCCGCGCGTGAAGATTTGTCATGGGGCATCTCTATTATAACCGCATTAAACTTTTCTTTCAAAAATTCTAGCGTATTTGGCTTTTGTTCTTTTGCATTATCATAAAGCTGAACGCCTGATAATTCAGGTAAATTTATGTTAGTAGAATTTATAATGTCATAGCCTAATTCTTCCAGGTCTCGCGCTACTTTGTTCGCGAGGTCTAACGTGCCGGTGCCATTTCTAATCTCAATGTCCGCGCCTTCTTTTCGTATAAGCTCTATTCTTTCTTGTGAAATTTCAAGATTAAATATATTTTCACTTAGGCTCTTTATTTGGTTATAATTGTCATCTTTTGCTTGTAATGTATATCCCATTCCTACGTGAGTGCGGTTTAAATATATCTTTGTATCAATAATTTCAGCTGTAATTTGATGATTTTTTATTTCTTTTGCAATTTTATAAAATCGAGGAAGCTCTTTAAGTTGAATATCTGTTTTTAAATTATTACTCAAGGAATTTAATATATTTTTAAAAGCTATAATATCAAACTTTGAATATTTTTCAAAAGATTTTTGTTTTGAGGATTTTATTATTGTCTGCTGTCTTTCTATGCGATCAAAATCTCCCATTGTGCTGTGTCTTGATCTTGCGACTTTTAACGCAGTTGCGCCGTCCAAACGGTGCCAGCCCTGCTCAATATAGAAAGGATCGTATCCGCGGTTAAAGTTGGGATATGTCGGGTCGTTTATGCCAGTTTTTAAATAAACGTCTATGCCGCCTAAATCATCAATAATTTTTGTAAATCCCTGAAAGTCTAATTGTATGTAATAATGGATATCAAGTCCAGAAATTTCATTCGCCACTTTTTTTATCAAGTCAATCCCGTTTTTTTTCGTGTTTCTGTCTCCAAAAATTTTAATCGCGTTAATTTTAGTGTTTATATTAGTTTCTGGTATCTGAACATACATATCTCTTGGGAAGGAAAGAAGAGCAGCTTCTTTTTCTTGCGGTTTAATACTGGCAATCATAATTGTGTCTGTAAGCTCACCGCCGTTATGTCCCTCTCCTCCGATTCCTAAAAAAAGAATATTAATCCTGTTGCCTTTTTCTCCTCTCAATTCTTCTATTGGATTAAAAACCAATTCTTTGAGTTGTTTGATTATAGAATTCTGTTCTTGTCCGGAAAATATTTTTTGGCCAGCTGAAAACATTTCATAAGAAAAAACTGCGACAAAAAGCGCCAAAAATAAAATTACAATTAAAAATAATTTTAAAATGAGTTTAAGCATTATTATATTGTTTAAATAACAGACATAACAGCATAAATAAATTAAGATATATAAATTCTAATTTTATTTTATAATAAACAGACAGTATTGTCTAATTAAAATCATTTAAACACGATAACATATAAGCATTTAAGCATTTAAACAAAAATAAAAAATGGAACAATGGCCTTAGCCAGAGAACAGAGTTGGATAGCTTGGTTCTACTTTTGGGCTAAAGCCCTAGCTCCACAGCGTGTTTAAATGTTAGTATGTTTATATGTTTAAATGATTTACCATTGACTTATGGCTTTAAAAATTGTATTCTTTAAATATTGCTATTGGGAATGAAAACAATTCAATAATATATTTATTTTTAATAATTTTAAAAACAAATGACAGAACCAGATAATAAATTAAAAAATAATAAAGAAACTGAGAATAAGCCATGTTTTTCAGAGTTAAAATTTTTTTCTTTTGAAACAATAAAAGTGATAATTATAAGCTTGATTATTATTGTTGGGATTAGGTCTTTTGTTATGCAGCCGTTTTTTGTTAGCGGAAAAAGCATGGAGCCTAATTTTCATGATGGAGATTATCTAATAATTGATGAACTTAGTTATAGATTTGAAGATCCGAAGCGCGGTGATGTAATTGTTTTTCGCTATCCGAATAATCCCAAAAATTTTTATATAAAAAGAATAGTCGGTCTTCCTGGAGAAAAAATAGAAATTATGGATAGTAGGATAATTGTATATAATATTGAAAATATAAACGGGCTTGAGCTTGATGAAACATATATTCCATTAAAAACACAAACAATAGGAAATCATGTTAAAGAGTTAAAAAATGATGAATATTATGTTTTAGGAGACAATAGAACAGCTAGCGCTGATTCGCGCGTATGGGGAGTTCTTGAAGAACATTTTATTGTAGGCCGCGCTTGGATTAGAGCTTTGCCATTCAGAGATTTTGTTGTGTTTGATGGAATAAACTATTAAGCAAACTATTTATTAATAGATTAATCAAGTAATTTGTTAATTAATAATTCGTTTATCTATTAATCGATCAATATGAACATTATCGCTATTTGTGGCAGTCCTCGCAGAGGGAATACTGAGTTTATTTTAAAAAGAATTTTAACAAAAGCCGGAGAGTTAGGAGTAAAAACAGGGCTTGTTTTATTGCGGGAGAAAAGAATTGAATTTTGTGATGGATGTTTGAGCTGTGATGCTTCCGGTAAATGTAATATTAGGGACGATATGCAGATAATATATCCTAAGATTGAAGAAGCTGACCTTATAATTTTAGGAAGCCCTAATTATTTCAGTAATGTTTCCGGAATGATGAAGAATTTTATTGATAGAATGCATCCTTTCTATAAAGATGCAAAGCTAAAAGATAAAAAAATAGTCGGAGTGGTCGTTGGCGCGTCTAATAAAATTGAAACTATTGAAAAATCAATTAATTGTATTAAAGTTGCTTCCGATTTATTAACTATGTCCTTTGTCGGAGATCTTTATTTGATTGCAAGAGATTTTCAAGATATTGAAAATAATCCTGAAAATATAAAAAAGATAGATGAATTTGCAAAAAATCTTATTAATTTGTAATGTCATTCTGAATTTAGTTCAGAATCTTTTGACTGTTACATCTAATAATTTAATTTGTCATATCAAACTTTTTAATTTTACTCAAGATAAACTATATTAAGAGATTTGAGAGCGTAGTAAACACATACAGATTTATTTTTAGATTCTTCAGCTATCGTTTATTTTAGGATAACATTATAATATCTGATAATTTATCGGTTATGCTTGCTGTCATATAAGAAAGATACTGAAATAAATTCAGAATGACAAAATTAAAATTTTATCACTTTACAAACTTTAAATTTTATAATTCAATAATTATGCCAAGAGTAAAAAAACAAGCAAAAAATGAAACAAAAAAAAGGAGAAAAAAATTAATTCCTGTTCAAATAGTGAAGGGAATGAAAGACATTTTACCGCCAGAGCAGATTATCTGGAATTATATATTGGAAAAAAGCAGTAAGTTATGCGGTGAATTTGGATTCGGAAAAATTGAAACTCCTATTTTAGAGCATACTGAATTATTTCACAGAGGCGTTGGGCAAATTACTGATTTAGTAGAAAAAGAAATGTTTTCTTTTGAAACACAAGGAGGAGACATGGTTTCTTTGCGACCGGAAGGAACCGCCGGTATTGTTAGGGCTTATATTGAAAATGGCATGAGTAAATGGTCTCAGCCCATAAAGCTGTATTATGAAGGGCCTATGTTTCGTTATGAAAAACCGCAAACAGGAAGATATAGGCAGCATCATCAATTTGGCTTTGAAATTTTTGGAGATGAATGTCCAGCGATTGACGCGCAAGTCATATATTTAGCGTGGAAGATTTTTCAGAAAATTGGCATAAAAAGCACAACTGTTCAAATTAATAGCATTGGCTGCAGTGAATGCCGACCAGCCTATAAAAAACTTTTAACTGATTACTACGAAATGAAAATCAATAAATTATGCATAGACTGTAAAAGAAGATTAACTGATAATCCATTGCGTCTTCTGGATTGCAAGGAAGAAAAATGTATGCAGGTTGCTTCTTCTGCGCCGCAGATTATAGATCATCTATGCGATAGCTGTCATGATCATTTTAAAAATGTTTTGGAATTTTTAGACGAGCTTGAGATTTCTTATGTCTTAAATTCCAATCTTGTTAGAGGTCTTGATTATTATACAAAAACTGTTTTTGAAGTTTGGGAGGACGGTTCGGAAGGAGCTCAATCTTCTTTGGGCGGAGGCGGAAGATATGATGATCTCGTAAATATTTTGGGTGGTGAAGATGTACCTGCTATTGGGTTTTCATTCGGAATTGAAAGAGTGGTTGCGCGTTTGTTGCAAAGCGGATTTCACCTGGATCAAAAAATAAAAAAAGATATTTTTCTTGTGCAATTGGGAAATATGGCAAGAAAAAAGATTTTAAGGCTTTTTGACAATCTGATAGACAATAATGTTTCAGCTGGCGAATCTCTTGGACGTGGCAGCATAAAATCCCAATTAAGAATGGCAAATAAATTCAATTCAAAGCTTGCTTTAATTATCGGACAAAAAGAAGCGCTTGACGATACTGTTATTATTAGAGATATGGAAAGCGGGATGCAAGAAGTTGTTATGATGGATAAAGTTGTGATGGAGGTGAAGAGGAGGCTGAAAAAATAAATTGCTAAATTGTTAAATTGTTACGCACGGCACATATTTAGTAAGATCATATTGTCATATTGCAGTTATTGGATTGCTATGCTATGCATAACAATTTAGCAATAGAGCAATTTAACAATTTGAGAGATTGCTTAGAAACATTAGTTATAAAATTAAGTTTAAAATAATTAAAATACACAAATTTTAAAATCATGAATTGCGTATTTTGTAAAATTATAAATAAAGAAATTCCGGCCGATGTTATTTTTGAAGATGGGGATGTAATTGCTTTTCGGGATGTAAAGCCTATTGCTTCGGTGCATGTGCTTGTAATTCCCAAAAAGCACATTATTTCCGTGGCTGATGTGAAAGAAAAAGATACCTTGCTTATGGGTAAACTTATTATGATCGCGAAAACAATTGCAGAAGATTTGGAAATTTCAAATAAAGGATACAAGCTTCTTATAAGAGTTGGAAAGGAAGGAGGACAGGAAATTGATCATATCCATTTGCATCTTTTAGGCGGAACAAGGATCACAAAAAATATTTATCTTGTGTAAATATCTGATATTTAATAAAAGCTTCAGTGTTTGCTTGATAGTTATATGCTATATAGTAACTTCTGAAAAACTAATAAAATTCTATTTTATATCTTGTTTTTTACCTTAAATCCTGGATTCCCTTCTGTAAGGGAATGACAAAAATTGCATTTTTTGGAGATTAATATACTAAATATCAGATTAAAATCAAATCATTGACATATTTTAAATTGTGTTTTATTATTAAAATATTCAGTATATAAGGGAGGAGTTCATTATGACAGAACAAGAAATTTTGTTTTTAAATCAGGATATTGTGATAGGTCTGATAGACTTGATAGATAGGAAGGATGTTTTTACTGCCGTAGAACGTGCTTTTGGACAACACGGAA
This sequence comes from Candidatus Moraniibacteriota bacterium, assembly GCA_030638895.1. Classification (GTDB taxonomy): domain Bacteria; phylum Patescibacteriota; class Minisyncoccia; order JAHIHE01; family JAGLIN01; genus DAOWDS01. The sequence goes on from DAOWDS010000001.1 coordinate 8,992, forward strand.
GAAAAAAGGTTCAGATGCCACCAAAGACGTATTTGAATTTTTCCGAACATAACGGAGATGCTCGCATAATGCCGTCTAGCACAGATTTTTCAGATATTTTTGGAACCAAGATTGTAACTGTTTTTCCTGAGAATTCAAAAATAGGACTTCCAACTGTTATCGGAACGATTCTTTTAAATTCCAAAGAAACCGGCGTATTATTGGCAATTATGGATGGTACAACCATTACTAACTTGCGTACTGGTCTCGCTGGAGCTGTGGCCGCCAAATGGCTTGCAAGAGAAAATTCAAGCGTTGCAGGTATGGTCGGGCTTGGTAAACAAGCCGAGACACAGTTGCTGGCCTTGATGCCGGCCGGAGACATTCAAACTGTTAGGGTTTATGATCTGAACGAAGATGCCAAGTTTGCTTTCAAAAAATGGGCAGAAGAAGAATTTGACATTGAAGTCATTCCAACAGATTCTGTTAAAGAAGCTTGTGACTGTGATATTCTTGTTACTACAACGCCTGTCCGCAGTCCAGTAGTGAAATCGGAATGGATACAGAAAGGTACATATATCAGCGCTATAGGTGCAGATGCGGAAGGAAAGCAGGAATTGGATTCGCGACTTATGATGCGAGCGAAGATTGTGGTTGACGATATTGTGCAGGCATCGCATTCAGGAGAAATTAATGTTCCATTCTCAACTGGTATTATATCAAAAGAGAATATCCATTGCGAGCTCGGAGAGGTTGTTGCGGGTATTAAGCCAGGGCGTGAGAATGATGACGAGATCATAGTTTTTGACTCAACAGGGCTTGCCATTCAGGATTTGGCAATTGCAATGTTAGTGTATGAAAAAGCACTGGAATGTGGAGTAGGAACAAAGCTTGAACTATAAATTGTAAAAACACAAAATAAAGCCTGTTGATTCATTAACAGGCGCTTTTTTATCAAAAATAAAAAAGCGTTCTGTATAAGTTCACTCACATATTGGAATCCAAATAAGCTAAATATATGCAATTAGGATTCAAATATGGTCATTGCAAAGGTTTCTCTAGATTGTATAATTACGGGTTAAAACATTACCCTAATTATATGATAACCAAAGA
>DAOWDS010000018.1 GCA_030638895.1 Candidatus Moraniibacteriota bacterium
AAATTTAAAAGTGAGATTTAAAAAAAACAAGATAAGTTTGTCTATCTCACAAAACTATCTTGTATAAATTTGTTACTTTATTTGATAGCATTTTTAATAAAAAGCCATTTAACTAAAGACCAATCTAGTCTACTAAAGATATAATGACTCCATTTCTTTCATACCAAGAAAGATTGTCACGGTTACCATTAATAACATCATCGCTTGTTATAATGAAATAACCTTTTTTGATTGCTCCCTGGGCTGTTCTTATTACACAAGCGCCCGCATTGATTCCCATAAGAAATAGATTTTTTGTACCTATTTTTTTAAGAACATCATCAAGCTCTGTATTTAAAAAGCCATCATCATGAGATTTTTTTATTATTGTTAAATTTTTAACCTTTTGCAACTCTTTAGTTAAGATGTTAATAGTTTTTTCGTATCCTTCATATTCCAAAACAATAATAGGAATGTCTCTTTGCGCGCACCATCTTATCATTAAGATTTGATTTAAGATGATATGATTTTTTTCTTTTTTATTCAAGTTTTTAATAAATGACCTCTGCATATCAATCAATATCACAGCGAGTCCATCTCTCCTGTCTAAAGTATATTTATGGTAATTTAGAAAAGAATCTTTATCAAATTTTTTTTTGATAAACAGTTTTATTAATATACTAATATAAAACATTATTTCTAGCCTCCAAATATTTTCTTGTTTCTATTATATAATAACTTTTGAATTATTTAATTAAAATAATACAAATACTATTCCAACTAAATAATTATTTTTATAAGAACAACAGTAAAGTATGCGCTATAAATTTAAATTTGTCAATATTTCCATTCTTTCCCAATTTCCCGGTGATTTGGGTGGGAATTTTGGAGAATTGGGAGAGAGTTGAGGGAAAGTTGAGAAGGGCGAAGAGGTTAATGAGTTAGATTAAAATAAAAAAATCTCGTGATTTGTAATAAAATCACGGATTGAATTATATACTGTTCAGTATGTAGATATTTTATTCCTCCACATACTCTAAAAATAATCTCCTTTCAAAACCTCCTCTTTCTTCCTTTTTCTTTTGTTTTTTCTTTTCGACTTCTGACATTGTGAGATCATTGTATTTTACAATAGCCTCAACTAATTCCATAACATCAGACAGTTCATTTAGAACATCTTCCATTGAGTTTGCTTCCAGTACTTCCTGCGCTTCTTCTATTAACTTATTTTTAAGCGCAATTTTAAATTCAGCATCGTCAAGCACTACAACTTTTGATACTTCTCCATTTTTTTTAATAATTTCTGGAATCTTGTCTCTTACGAGTTTGTTGTAAATTCTTTTAGTCATGATTTTATTCTACTAAATAATTAAATATCACACAATAGCCCAAAAAAGAAGCTAAGCTTTCTATAGAAAGCTTAGCTTCTTTTTAAAATGTCGGGGCGCCGGGATTCGAACCCGGAGTCCCTTGGTCCCAAACCAAGTGCGTTAGCCGTTACGCTACGCCCCGTTTTAGCTTCTTAGGTTTTTATCTTTTTAGAATACAATCTCCAAAATACAGATCATTAGAAATTAGAAAATAGCAAACTTAACAATACAACAATATGGCAATGCAATAATTTAATCATACAGCAAAAACAAAAAAGGTCAACCGCATTAAATTGTCAAATTGTTTAAAAAATCAATTTATTTACGCATTACTGATATTTAGACTAGATTAAAAAAGTAGTGTATTTCGCAACGGCCGTTGCGAAATACACTACTTTTTGTAAAAATATTTTTAATTTGGATAAATCAAAATTTTACTTAAACTTTATAATAATATAAAATATAATTATGAATGAATATACAAAACTCGCAAAAAACACAATAGAGACATACGTAAAAACCGGCAGAAAGATTGAAGTTCCAAAAGACTTGCCAGAAGAATTTTATAATGGACAAAAAGGAGTTTTTGTAACAATCTATGAAATAAACCATAAAAAAAAATTAAGGGGATGTATAGGAACATTTATACCGACAAAGAAAAATATCGCTATGGAAATAATAGGCAACGCTATTTCAGCCGCTATCCATGATTACAGATTTAATCCTATTGCTGAAAATGAGCTTGGTAATCTTGTTTACGAAGTAAGTTTATTAAACCCTCCGGAACAAATATATTCCAGCAATAATCTTGATGCGAAAAAATACGGCGTTATTGTCAAAGCTTTAGACGGAAGAACCGGACTTCTTCTTCCTGACATTGAAGGAGTTGATACTCCGGAACATCAAATTTCAATTGCTTGCCAAAAAGCTGGAATAGATTTTGAAAAAGAAGAAATTGAACTTTGCAGATTCACGGTGACTAAGTATTAAATATTAAGTATTTAGTATTGAGCAAAGTAATTTAGAGAACGGAATAGATTTAGTGTTTGATATGTTTATTCTCTGTAATTTACAAAAGATTCTGAATCAATCCTTCGACAAGCTCAGGATGACAAGCTATTTATAACGAATATTTAAAAAAATATAAATGCCAAAAACTTGTAAGAAAAAACTTATCGCACAGGTTATTCCTGCCATGAAAATGCCAAGAAATACGGCTCATTTTTTTAGCTATTTTATTCCAGAAAAACTGGCAAAAAAAATTAAAATAGGAAGCGTAGTGGAAATACCTCTCAGAAATAAAATTGTTTTGGGAATTGTTTATAAAACTCAAAATCTTGATATTAAAAAAATAAACTACAAATTAAAAAAAATTGAAAAAGTTTTAGACGATTCAACGCGATTATCAAAAAAACACATTCAACTTATTGAATATGTCTCAAATTACTATTATTCTCCATTGGGGTTAGCCGCAAAAGCAGCTTTGCCGCCAATTACAAAAAAAAACGCGAGAAAAAATATTGAATTAAATCTGCGCTGCAAAATCAACGAGATAGAAAAAACCCGCGTAAAAACATTTATCAATAAATTCAAAAATAAAGAAAAAATTCTTCTTGTCCATAATTTACAAAGCGAAAAGCACGATTTATATTCTCAAATTATAAAAAGGGTGGTTCGACACAATGACCATAACGATAGGAATAATCAAACCCTGATTCTTCTTCCTGAATATTTTGATATTTATAACTTTTCAAATTTTTACGCCGAAAGATTTGGACGAATAAATATCGCTATTATCACAAGCGAACTTACTAAAAATCAATATTTTGACGAGTGGGAAAAAATTAAAAGCGGAAACGCTCAAATTATTATAGGAACTAGACAATCAGTTTTCGCGCCATTTCAAAATTTGAAACTTATTATATGCGATGATGAACATAATTCCAGCTACAAACAATGGGATCAAAATCCGAGATATCACGGAATTAAAGTTGCTAAAAAATTAGCTGAAATTTGGAAAGCGAAAATAATTCTTTCATCCCCCACTCCGTCCATTGAACATTATTATCTCGCAGAAAATAACAAACAATTTTCAAAAATTGAATTTATTATAAAAAAAGAAAAACGAAATCTTGAACTAATTAATATGGAAAATGAAAGAAAAACTGGGAATTATTCCGTTCTTTCTGAAAAATTGAAAACTGACTTACTTGGAAATATTTACAACAAAAAACAAGCAATCGTTTTTATTCCTCGCCTTGGAAAGAACACGATCACCAAATGCCAGGATTGTGAATATATCGCAGAATGCAAAAATTGTGAAAATATATTAATCCTGCGAAACAATCGCTTATATTGCGCAAGATGTAAAGAAGAAACAAACCTAACGAAAGAATGTCCAAAATGCCAAGGACAACGAATAAATTCTTTTGGATATGGTTCTGAAGAAGTCCAAAATGAAATTGAAAAATTATTTGAAGGTAAAAATATCAAAATAGCTCGTTTAGACAGCGATGCGGTTCAAAAGGGAAATTGCCAAACTAATATACAGGCTGATTTTGTTAATAGAAAAATTGATGTTCTTATTGGCACCCAAATGGTTTTAAAAAATTGGAATATGAAAAATATTAGCACTATCGCAATTTTATTTCCTGAAATCACTTTTAATCAGCCGGAATTCAGATCTAAAGAAAAAACAGCTCAATTTTTAAAATTCATTTCAAATCAAGCAAACGAAAACCAAAAAGTCATTTTACAAACTAATGATATTGAAAATAAAATGTTTTTATATCTCAAAAATGATTTAAATAATTTTTATAAAAAAGAAATTGATGACAGAAAATTATCTTCCGCAATCGGATATCCTCCATTTTCACAACTTATCAAGCTTATCTATAAAAATCGAAATCAATTTTTGTGTAAAAGTGAGGCAGAAAACATGTACAGAATCATAAAAATCGCAATAGAAAAAAATGAAGAATTGAAACAAAAATTTCAAATCATCGGTCCTTTTGCCGCCTACAATCTCATAGAATACGGTAAATACCGTTGGAACATAATCATTAAATCAACCTGTTTAGATATTAATCTCCGCAATTCATTATTAAAACTTGTCGGACAAGATTGGATCATAGACATAGACCCGGATAGTATTTCATAAAATTTCACAAAAAAATCTGGATCGCTTATGCTTGATCCAGAAAATTAGTTTTGAAAATAAAATTTTATTTTTGATTATATAAATCCAGCAACATTTCAAATTGTTTTGACTTTGTTTGATAGTCAGGATAAAAGAAAATATCCGATATATATTTGCGCACATCATCTTCTGTTATCCCTAAAACCTTTAATAACTTCGCGGTGATAATTCCATCATTTATCTCTTTAAATTTACGTATTTCATTTATGTCTATGCTGGAAATATCTTTTATTAGTATAGAAATAAACGCAAATAAATCAACTACGTCATTTCTACAATCTCCATTAATAGTTTCGGATTCTAAAATTTCATCTAATTTCCATAATACCAATCTTGGAATCATACAACCTTGAAAAATACGATTATATTTCGTATGAATATCAAAAGGCAAAGATATAACGAGCTTAAAATTAATCTCTCGTTTTAACTTAATAAACTGTCTTCTCGTAGAGTTTGGTTTTATCTTTTTTAACATTTTTTTTAATTTTTTCTTCAACGCTTTTTGCACTAAATGGTGATTATTGCATTGCGCAAGATTGATATCTATTTCTTTAAGTTTATCAACCTGATCTTGAAATAAAATATAAACTTTAACCACATTGCCTCTAATTATTTCATATTCAATTTTGACTTTCTCGCCTTTTTTATTTAAAACAATAAAATGGGCATATAATGATCCATAGCTGTTTATACTTTTGAGATTCTTGATTCTTGACACCAAATCCCTCCATATATATAAATTTTTAAAGAACAAGAAATTCTATCAATGTTTTTTTGTTTGAATTTCTATTTATAATTTAACACTTTAATAAAGAAATATCAAGAATATTTGAAAAACCTCGCTAATTTTAAATTTTAAATACAATTATATTGTGTGACTGTTGGTAGGACAAGATTGGATCATAGACATAGACCCGGATAGTATTTCATAAAATTTCACAAAAAAAATCTGGATCGCTTACGCTTGATCCAGAAAATTAGTTTTGAAAATAAAATTTTATATTTTCTAATTCAAAGATTATCTCCGTTTCTTTTTTGAAGTTCCACTATTATCTACAGCATTGCCCACCCTCTTGTTACCACTTCTCTTTTTTTTATCTTTTTTCCGACTATATTTCCATTGGTTAGAAATCATTCTAAGGTTTGATTGAGGTATTTCTTTTAATCCTTTAATTTGACCATCTTTTTTGGTAATAGATCCATCGCTGTCAGTTTTTATAATTCTGTCCCTACTTATCACAAAAACCTCTCCTTTCAAATCTAGCACGCTTTTCTTTAATTCACTCGAATCAGTTCCTTTGACACAAACCAAAGAAATTTTCTTTTGAGCTGGAACTCCCGACCACCTAAACACTCTTTTAAAATCTGAGTCGCCAGAAATTAAAACTATTCTTTTTATAATACTATTATCCTTGCCCAAAGCCATACCAAGAAAAACGCCCACATCCATATCCGTACAGCTAACCAGATTACCACCGATCATCTTAGGCTTGATGATTAATATATCAATTTGACCATAAGATTGCTCTTTTAGTTTTCCTAAAAAAAAGTTTTGTTCCATTTTAGCTTTATGGTCTATTTTTTCTGATATTATCAATATAATCGGACCGAATGTTCTTTTGTCTGAATTTACTATTCTTGTTAAATTTCTGGCATTGCCAATAATATATTCTATCAAGGCCATTAAATCATAAACCTTAATATTAAATTGTAAATTTAAAGATGTAAAAAGATTATCACCGTCAACTATAACTATAGTTGGATCATTTTTTGTCCGTTGCTTCTTTCTTGATTTTGACACCAAATCCCTCCGGATATATTAAATTGTGAAAGAACAAAATTCTATCTATGTTCCTTTTTTATTTTAATTCTTATTTATAATCTAACATTTTAATAAGAAAATGTCAAGGATATTTTTTACTTTTATGCTTTATAAAATCATTTCGCGCAACTGTGCGGACTATATCCAATGTTTTTAGGCTCTTCGTCTGATTGGAACCAAATTTTATTTTCTTCATTAATGCTCTTGACATATCTACAGTCTGGCTTATGATAAATCTTACTGTTCTTGCTAGCGACAAAAATACTAATTTTATTTTGTAAGATTGTATTGTCAGATTTATCCCACTCTCCTTTCACCTGCAAAGAAGAAATAGTATTTTGATTGGAATCTGGATCATCGTTTACGAATTTTAAATTAAACAAATCCTTGCAATCTTGATTAGAGTCTTCTATAATTATATTCTGATTGTCAATCTGTTCCTGAAAATAAAAATATCCAGAAAAAAATCCGGCAGAAAGAACCAATGCAAATCCAAAAAACAAAAACATCTTTTCTTGATTTTCTTTTATAAAATTTAATTGCATTGTTATATATTGTTAAATTGTTATATTTAGCAATTTATTCTATTATAAACCATTATTAATAAATATGAAATATATATTTCACTTAGGACGCATTCCAGCTCTGTCTATTGCCGAGTTGCAGGCAATACTGCGCAAAACAAAGATTAAATATAGCGTAAAATTTATATCAAAAAAAATGCTTACGCTAGATATAGAAAATAAAATTATTTTCAAAGAGCTTTTAGTTCAGATGGGCGGAATAATAAAAATTGCCGAATTTTTGGGATCTTATCAGAGCGCAAAAGACGCTTTTGAAAAAATAAATTCCATTATAGAAAAAATGCCAGGGAAAAAGACCGTTGGTTATAGTTTTTATCCGCAAGAAAAAACTGGAGATAATGCCGCATATTATAAAAATTTTAAAGAAATAACAGAAAATTTTATAAACATTAAAAAATCACTGGCAGAAAAATCGGGAATGAGGCTAATTTTTCCAGACAATAAAAAAATGGAATTAAACAGCGCGTCAATTTTTAAAAACAAACTGACAATAAAAGGAATAGAATTTAATATTATGATGTTAAACAACAAAATAATTTTATCAAAAACTATAGCAACACAAGACGTTGAAAGCTATTCAAAGCGCGATTATGGCAGGCCAAATAGAGATTCGCATACCGGAATGATACCGCCAAAACTTGCCCAGATAATGATTAATTTTGCAAGCGTCAAAGAAGGACAAGTGATATTAGATCCGTTTTGCGGAATTGGAACAATTATGCAAGAAGCGCTGCTGAATGATTATATGATTATTGGAAGCGATGCAAACGACAAACAGATAGAAAACTGCAAAATTAATTTAGAGTGGCTCTCTAAAAAATACATCTTGAAATACCCTAATTATAAAATATTCCAGTCTGACATCAGCAGTATTTCAAAAAAAATCAAGCAGAATTCAATTGACGCAATAGTGACAGAATCAACTTTAGGTCCAGTTTACACAAAAGTTCCACAAAAAATGGATATTAAGAAAAATTTCAAAAATTTAGAAAAAACTCATTTAAGATTTTTTCAAATTGCGAAGCTCGTATTAAGAAAGGGGGCTAGAATAGTTGTTACGCTTCCTGCTTACAAAATAAAACAAAATCAATACGCATTCACACCTTTTGTTGACAAGCTGAAAAAAATGGGTTATTCTGCCATATGTCCGCTAGATAAGAAATTTATTACCAAATATACAAAAGTAACTTCCAGAAACTCTATAATTTATGACAGACCAGATCAGATTGTAGCAAGAGAAGTGTTTGTGTTTAAAAATAAATAAAATGTCATTTTTGAATTTAGTTTAGAATGACAAAAACTTTTTACTTTTTACTTTTAACTTATTTACAATGGCACATAAGAAAGCAGGTGGTACATCGTCCAATTTAAGAGACAGTAAGCCAAAATATTTAGGGGTTAAGATTTTTGGAAATCAAGCGGCAAAAGCTGGAAGTATTATCATAAGACAAAGAGGAAATAAATTCAGGCTTGGAAAAGGCGTAATGCAAGGAAAAGATCATACAATTTTTGCTGTGATTAAAGGATTCGTCAAATTTACAGAAAAACAAATTACAAGATTTAACGGCAATAAAAAAAGAGTCAAATTTGTGAGTATTGAAAAAGACAGAATTCCGCAAAATCAACCAAAAAAAGAAGCAATAAAATAAATTTACTGTAAATTATTGTCAAGAAAAAAACAGGTTTAAGCCTGTTTTTTTGGTTATAAATAATTGTTATTCTAAGCCCGCCAATCAGACAGACCTAAGCTCCGATTTTTATTTGCTTGATACTTAATACTAAATACTTATTTCATTCCCGCTTTTATAAATTCTCTGAAAAGCGGATGTGGATTTAGCGGCCGGGATTTAAATTCAGGATGAAATTGAGTTGCCACAAAAAATGGATGTTTACTTTTCGGCAATTCAATAATTTCCATTAATCTTCCATCTGGAGAAATTCCAGAAAATATTAGCCCTTTGTCTCGTAAAATTTCAACATAATCGGGATTAACTTCCCATCTGTGGCGATGTCTTTCTGAAATTTCACTGGACTTATAAGCGCTTCTGGCAATTGTTCCTTTTTTCAATTTTGCCGGATAGGCGCCAAGACGCATTGTGGCTCCATAATTCTTTTCCCGTAAATTCTTTTTTTGCTCCGGCATAATATCAATTACAGGATGCGGCGTGCTTTTGTTTATTTCAGAAGTATTCGCGTTCTTAAGTTTGCACACATTTCGCGCAAATTCAATACACGCGATTTGCATACCATAACAAAGCCCTAAAAATGGAATTTTATTTTTTCTGATATATTCAATTGCTTTTATTTTCCCCTCAATTCCCCTACTTCCAAATCCTCCCGGAACGATTACTCCGTTTAATTTTTTCAACTCCTTTAATTTTGAAGGATTTTTTTCATATTCCTCGGAATTTATCCATTCAATAATAGGTTTTTTGTTATTTGCCCAGCAAGCGTGCTTTATAGCCTCAATAACAGAAATATATGAATCAGCCAGAACAAAATCGCCAGTGCTAAAATATTTTCCAACTATGCCAATTTTAATCGGATTATTAAGTTTTTTTATTTTTTTCGCCAAATTTCTCCACTCTTTTAAATCTTTTTTTCTTGGCCGCATATTAAACTTTGAAAGTATGTTTTGCGCCAAATTTTCATTGTCAAAATCTACTGGAACATCATAAATTGAATCAACATCTGGAGACGAAATCACACAATTTTTTTCAACATTACAAAACAAGGATATTTTTTCTTTTCTTTCTTGATCAAGAGAAACATCGCTTCTACAAAGTATAAAATCTGGTTGAATTCCTGTGGCATTTAAAGAACGTGTAGCATGCTGTGTTGGTTTTGTTTTCATCTCTCCTATTTTATTCGGAATAGGAAGATAACTTACTAAAAAGAAAAGTACATCCTTGGGTTTTTGAAGCCGCAACATCCGAGCCGCTTCTATAAAAAGAATATTTTGATATTCTCCGATCGTTCCGCCAATTTCAACCAAAACAAAGTCTGCTTTTGTGTCATTCGCTGTTTTTTTTATTCTTCTTATAACTTCAAGCGGAATATCCGGAACAACTTCAACATCTTCTCCGTCATATTCTAAATTTCTTTCTTTTTGAATCACATGCAAATAAACCCTACCTGTTGTAATATAATTTATATCATAAATATTAGTATCCAAAAATCTTTCATAATTACCAATATCTTGATCGCATTCCGTTCCATCATCTGTCACAAAAACCTCTCCATGTTCAGTTGGCCTTATAGTTCCAGCATCAATATTGATATAAGGATCAATTTTCATCGCCGTAACTGAAAATCCTTTGCTCTGAAGAACCTTTCCGATTGAAGCTGTTGCGATGCCCTTGCCAACACCCGACATTACTCCTCCTGCAATAAATATAAATTTTGTCTTTGACATAATTATAATAAGTTAAAAATTGTAAAACAGAAAACAAAAATTTTTATTTCTCTCTAAAACAAGCACGCAAATATAACTAGCGGCCATATTTTTATTTATCGCTTTCTACTATTAAATTTAATCTTGCTTCAAGTCCATGTTCAAGAGCAACAATGATTTCATATTCACCAGCCTCTTTTATAGGCTCTTTAATAACAATTTTATTTTTACCCGCGACAAAGCCTTGATCAGCAAGACCTTTTGAAATTTCCTCAGACTTTACTGACGCATAAAGCTTGCCAGACTTATCGGCTTTCGCCTTGATCGTTATAGACAAACCTTCAATCTTGCCAGATAAATCTTCCGCTATTTTTAACTCCTCTTCAGCTTGTTTTCTTTTTTTAATTCTTATTTTTTCAGCTTGCTCTATCGCGGACTTAGTAGTAGCTTCAGCATATCCTCCTGGAATCAGAAAATTTCTAGCATAACCGCTAGCAACATCTTTAATGTCGCCAGAATTTCCTAAATTTTGCACATCTTTAGTAAGTATTACTTTCATAACTTTTATTCTTTACTAATTTAATTAATTTCTTTACCAATTTTATAAACACATATAAACTCAGATTACCCTCCAGTCTTCATAGTAATTCTACAATAAAATTTCAAATTTATCAAATTTTCCGCTGTATTTTTCCCATTTTACTTTAATTTCACTAATAATCGCGTTATTTGACCCATTATTGCACCAGTTTATCATATTTTTTAAATTTTTTTCTTCACCCTCTGCTACAATTTCTACTCTACCGTTAGAAATATTTCTAACCCATCCAGTCAGACCAAATTCATCTGCTTTGTTTTTGGAATTTACTCTATAAAAAACACCTTGAACGCTTCCAGATATTAATAAATGAATTTTTTTAAACATACATAATAAACATAAGAAACAAAATGCAAGATATAATAAATTTATCAAGATACAAACGGCTATTTCAACAATTCTATCGCTTTTTCTAATTGCGGATCTCTATCATTTTCATAATCATCCAAAGTCATTTCCACTTCATAATCAGGGCTAATGCCTTCTTTGTTTATGTCAATTCCGCTTGGAGTAAGCCACTTGGCAACTGTAATTTTCAAAGCAGATCCATCCTTTAGATTTTGCATTTCCTGAACTAAACCCTTTCCAAAAGTTGTTTTGCCAACTAGCTTTGAGCCGTTATTGTCTCTTAACGCTCCGGCAAAAATTTCAGACGCGCTCGCGCTTCCTTCATTTATTAAAACTACGACTGGTATGCCATAAAATTTATTATTTCCACTTGCTTTATAAACAGCTTTTTTGTTTCCAAAATCTTCAATAAATATAACATCTCCATGATTTAAAAATCTGCTAGTTAAATCTTCTAAAGTACTGACATAACCGCCAGGATTATTTCTCAAATCAATAATTATTCCATTGGGATCATTAACAATTATATTATCTATTTGACTGTCAAATTCGTCAACGGTTTCTTCTTTAAATTGGTTTATTCTTATATAAACAACGTTTTCGTTTTTAATTTCCCATTCAACGGTTTCTATTTTTATAACATCTCGAATAATCTCAATTTCTTTCAGCTCATCAAGCCCATCTCTACTTATAGTAAGTTTTACCATAGTTCCCTTTTCTCCTCTAATAATGCGCACGGCTTCATCTATATTTACTCCGATAATTTCCGCATCATCAACTTTTAAAATCTTATCCCCCGAAAACACTCCCGCTCTTTCCGCAGGACTGTCTTTGAGCGGAGCAATGACTGTTAAAAATTTATCCCTAAATCCAATTTCAGCTCCAATGCCGCTAAAACTTCCTTTCATATCCTGTTCAAACATCACTCTATCTTGCGGAGCAAGAAAGACCGTATAAGGATCTCCTAGCGAATCTACCATTCCAGAAACAGCGCCATAAACCATTTTTTCATAGTCTAAAATTTCAAGCGTGTATTTATCCTCAATCATTCTCCACGATTCCCAAAAAACGCTAAAATCAGCCTTTTTTTCTATTTTATTTTTATCTTCTTTGTTCAAAAGATTCAAAAAATCAAGCCCTTCTTTATTCTGATCATCTTGACCATCAATATTTATTAATCCTTTTATATTATTTTTATCATCAAAAGAATTAATAAAATCATTTACGGCAAAACCGGCGCTAAAACTAGTAGCAATAATCAAAAATGTGAATATTATTTTTTTTGATGATTTATTCATAATATATAAAAACTTATTATTCATCAAATATGTCTCTGCAAAAATCGCGTATTTGGTCAAAATTTCCACCCTCCGGTAAAAGTATATAAGATCCGTTTAAATCTCTTGACGCATAAAGAAAGCCGTATTTACTAGTATCAAAAACTTTTCTTCGCACATCAGCAGTGTCTATGTTCTTCATTAAAACCGTCAATTCTTTAATTTCCCATAATTCAGCATCAGTTTTAACATGGTTTCCAAGAGAATTTAAAATTGAGATTATCTTTACGGGATTTGACACAACCCCTAAACTAAAAGCCTTTTCTTTGACAGCCAGAAGCAGTTGCTGCTGTCGCCCTGCTCTATCAAAGTCGCTAGTGCTAAACCTAGCTCTTGCAAAAAGCAAGGCTGTGTCTCCATCAATTGTCTGACTTCCGGAAGGAAGTTCAATTACTCCTTCCTCAAATTGATTTGTTTCTGAAAATGGCCTGAATAATGTTATTCTTACTCCGCCTAATGTATCAATAATTTCCTTGAAAGCTTTAAAATCAACGCTAACAGCGTAATGAATGTCCATTCCCGTTACATCTGAAACCGATTTTTTGCTGTATTTTAGACCGTTTTTCCATCCACCGTCTTTTATCCCAACAACATACGCTTCGTTGATTTTATTTTTATAGTCATGATATGGAATATCAATATAAAGATCTCTCGGAATTGAAATTAAAGCAATTTTGCCAGTTTTTGGCTCTATGCTAACAACCATTATTGTATCCGTCAGAAGACCTCCGTTTGGATCGTCAGTTCCTCTAATCCCAAGTATCAAGACATTTAACCTATCCAGTTCATTGTTTTTAAGCCTATCAATTATAGAAACCTCTGCTTCTATCGGTAAAATCTGAAAAAAATTATTTCCAAGAGGAATCATTTTAATAAAACTTTTTATAACAGAATTTTGCTGGCCAGTCATTTTGTCAAAAGTGGAATTTGCTTTATAGACCATATATCCGCCAGAAAGCAGTATAAAAAAAGCAAAAATAATAATAATTTTTCTGAATGATATTTTTTTCCGTCTTTTTCTCTGTATCACTTTCAAGCTGGAACCATCATCTTTTTGATTAACGATTCTATTAATATCAAATTGTTTTTCCGGAGGATAATATACCATTAAAATTAAATTAATTTTATACATTTTATTTTCTCATTTTTTTGATGTTATGTAAAGGAAAATAAATATATCAAATAGCTATTTCATATTTAAATTCAAAATTATTGTATTGACAAATTTTTTATTGATGATATGCTGTATTGTTAATGGGAAAAACTTAGCCCATTAAAAAACAAATTTTAGAAGGTGAAAAAATTGAATAGAGCAAATATCATACCTGTTTTTCTTGTTGTAATTCAAATGCTAACAGTACTATTAGGAACGATACTTATCGTTCTTGGGATAGTGCTAACGCTCACGCCACTTATTGAAAAAGGAATTATTTTACTGATAATTACTTTGGTGATAACATGGATTTCAAAGAAATATCATTATGACTTATTTAAAATATGAGGAAGGATCTTATTTGAGATTCTTACCTCTTTTTTTATATTTTTTATCTTTTAAAAGATTTGGGACTTACGCGTTTGCCATATTTAAGGTATCGGACACCTACAAACGCATAAATCCTTAAATTTTAAGTTTTTGAAAAATCAAAACTTTTTTTAATTGAACACAAAACGCCAAGAAGAATTACAACCAAAATCAAGACTTTATCATTAAAAATAACGACATCAAAAATACCATAGGCGCAAACCCAGGTAAAATATACAAAAAAAGATCCAGCGAATATTTTCAAATATTTTTTTTCCAGACAGAAATATAATTTATAAGACATTTTTAAAATTTCCATAATTAAAAACAGAGATATTATTAATCCGAAAATTCCAATTTCTGCGGCAATATCAAGATAGATACTATGAGCTGAAGATCCTTTTTTAAGAGCCAACATGTTCTCTCCTAAAACATAATTAAAATTTCCAAAACCGACTCCTAATAAAGGACGCTTTTTAATTGAAGCTATTGTTTCCTGCCATATTTGAATTCTTCCCTTGTTTGATATTTCATCAAAATCGGAAATTGAAAAAGCCCTTTCAAACATTGAAAATTTGCTTCTGTCATAATCACTTAAACTAATATTGTTTCTCATAAGCTGAGTTTCTTGATTTTGTTTTAATATAAGACTTGAAACTGGCATTAAAACAAAAAATAATAAAACAGAAAAAGCTATTAATTTTGAATAATATTTTGAATTATTTTTCGCATTAAAACCAAAACCAACTTTGCTTTTTAATAATTTTACAAATTCTGAGATTATCAAACGAATTTTCTCAATTTTTGAATTATTTTTTATTTTTTCAGAAGAAACTAAAAATAAATACACGCTTGCCAATAAGGCAAAAATGCTAGCCACCCAAGCTCCGCGAGAACCGGAAAAAAATATAGCTAAAAGGAAAAATATCAACATTAAAGACAAATATTTTTTATTTGTTATCCTATTTTTAGTATGAACTAGAGGGGGTAAAAAAAGAAACGATAAAACTACTGGCATTAAAACTACAATAAACATAGCAAAAGAATGCGAATCGGGCATAACGGAAAACATTCGTAATGTTGGAGGAAGAACTTCGTAATAAGAAAACCACGTATTGCTATAACTTAACAGATGGCTCAAATTCTGGCCATAGAATACTTTGATAACATTATCTGTCCAAAAATACCAAAACTTAGAAAGAGTTACAAAAAAAGTAAGAAAAAACTGGAAATAACCCATAAACACAACCATAACAGAACAATAAAGAACGGTTTTTAAAATTTCTATTAAGTCGTTTTCTTTTTGTATAACAAAATTTACGATTGGAAAAAGTAAAAATATATTTAGCAGAAACAAAATCTTTTTAATCCCCATTCCAATGTCTTGAGCCGATATTAAAGAAGCAGCTGCGATTATGAAAAATAGAATTATAAGAAAAAATAATTTATAATAACTGTCATTCTGTCCGCCAGTCGGTGAATTGAAAATCTTTTGTTTATAACTGTCAATATTTACTATTTTCTTTATGTTTTGTTTTACAAATTGAAAACAAATAAAATCTTTATTATTAATCGAATCTGAATCCTCCAGCTGGCGGACAGAATGACAATATTTTTCATATCCAACCTTTATAACCAACACGACAATCAAAATTCTCCAAATACTCATTGAATCAGAAATCGCATTCGCCGGAAGCGCGACAAAAAAGGGAATTGAAAGAATAAATAATTTTAAAGAATCTAAAAGACTTAGTTTTATAAAGCTTATTGTTAATAATAATAAAATTAAATATGAAAATTCCTGTGGCGCGATTCCAATCACCATAGCGAAAACAAGCATTAATTCGAAAAGAAAAATTGTTTTAAATGAGATTGACATAAGTTAATTTTTATGATAGTGTAAAAACATTAGATGCGAATTATCAAGTGAGGAGGATTATAAGAGATGATTATTCCAACATTAATACTAGCCATAATTTCTCTGTTGATAGTAAAATTAGCAGACATTTCTGGTAAGGAACAGAAAAGAAGAGAAGCAGATCTTAATAATAATTTTAGCAAGACAGAAAGAATCTGCTATTATTTTTCTTTTTTTACAGTAATGACAGGTATTGCAATGTTAACAATAGCTGCTTTGGCAGAAATAAATATAATCATCTTAGAAATTGCAATATGGGAAGAAGCAATGGGAGCAATTATGATTGGAATTTTTATTTTTGCCGTAATGATTGAGAATGAGGTGTTCTCTGTCTACGGGAAAATAATGTTTTTAACTTGTTGTCTTGTTATGGTAAAAATATTAACAACAGACTACATATAAATCATCAACTGTTAATGCAGGGTTTCTCTATGGAATTTAGAGATTAAAAAGCCTTGTTTTTTTCTTTCCTGTTGTCTTGCGACAATTTCTATGGCGCAATGCCAATAACCATAGCGAAAACGAGTATTAATTCGGAAATAAAAATTGTTTTTATAAGTATTGACATAAGTTAATTTTGATGATAGAGTAAAGTATTAGATGAAACAAAATAGTTTCATCTAATGTGCAGTCAGGAGGACTATTATATGATAATAGAAATAAGTTGGACAATGGTTTGGTTTGTATTGCTATTATTTATTGCAATAGCAACTTTCTATTTCTCTATTTCAAAATCACGCAAGGTAGAAAAAGTCGGACTTTCAGGATATGACAGAATAATCTTAAAAAGAGATTCGCGATTATTGCTAGTAGTTTCGCTAATTTTGTGGTTTAGTTTGTTGGTTTGGATTATCCAAATCGAAATAATAGATTATGTAATAATGGCTATGGAACCCATTATTGCTGTGGATAATGCAAAAATCACACTTTTTAGAGGTTGGTAACACAATCTCTATTTTTATTTTAATAAGATATATTATTTTAAAAAACAATTGGACATTATATTAATTCAACAATTTTCAAAAATTCAACTTAATACTCTATTCAGCGTTTCTTTCGCGCATTTTTCCCAGCTAAATCTTTTCAAATTTTCACTCCCCTTTCCAATAAGCTCATTTTTATAATCTTCATCTGAAATAATTCTCTCAATAGACTTCTGAACTTCTTCAGCAGTATTTTCTTTCACAAATTCAACCGAATCTCCTCCAACCTCAACTAAAGAACTATTATAACTCGTTATAACCGGTTTACCAAAAAATTGCGCCTCAATCACTGGAAGTCCAAATCCTTCATAATCAGATAGATAAACGATAAAATCACATGAGCTATAAAAAATCAATAATTCTTCTTCTGAAACAAAATCTAGATGGATTATTTTTTTTTCTTTAAATTTATTATTTGTCATTTCTATCTTGTTGTCTATATCAATAAATGGATACGTAACATTTTTCCCAACTATCAATAACTGATAATCTCTATGTTTATTTAAAATTTTTTCAAACGCTTCAACAATTTCAGGAATGCGCCTCCTAGAAAATATTGTGCCTACGCAAAAAATATATTTTTTCTTAATTCCATATTTTTCTTTTATATCTCTTATTTTATCTAAATTTTCTATTTTGTGAAAACTATTGTCTGGAGCTAAATTAGTTACAGTAATTTTATCAGAGCCAATATGATAGTATTTTATAATTTCACTTTTACTATAATCAGAAACCGTAAAAATCTTATCAGCTGTTTTTGCTGAAAATTTTGAAAGTTTTTTCAAGATAAACTGGCTTTTAAAATCAAACCATTCCGGATGCACTTCGTATGAAATATCATGAAGACTAATAGATGATCTAACCGGACAATAAATCGGTTTAAGATAAAAAGGGGAAAAGAAAAAATCAATTTTGTCTCTCTTTAAGGCATATGACAATAAAAAATGTTGAAAGAAAAAATTACTGGAAAAACCTAACGGATTTTTCAATAAAACTTTTTCAAAATTATCAGAATCAATTAATTCGTCATTTGGGGTTTTATTTTTGAAATAAAGAACAAACTGATTACTTTTTTCTTTTTTCCAAAACTTCAACAAATTAGATAAATATCTCCCAACTCCGGTATTTGAAAATTCTAAACTTCTTGCGTCAATTCCAATTTTCATTTTAACATTTTAACATTTTAACACACTAATATTTTAACATATGATGCCATAAAACAAAAACTCCCTTCACAATGATATGTCGGGAATTTTTGTTAAAAACATAACTAAAGCGCCATCAAAATTATCTTACAGCATCTTTAAGGCTTTTTCCAGATTTAAATTTTGGCACATTCATTGCAGGAATTTGAATTTTTTGCTCTGGGTGCTGAGGATTAACTCCGACTCTTGCCTCTCTTCTATTTACGCTAAATGTCCCAAATCCAGTAAAAGCAACTTTACCGCCGTCAACTAGTGTTTTTGTTACTGATTCTAAAACAGCGTTTATTACTCTTTCTGTATCTTTTTTAGAGATATCTGTTTTTGCCGCTACAACATCAATTAATTCATCTTTTGTCATTTGTTTCACCTCCTTTCTTTATAGTATTAAAAGTTAATTTTATACTTTTGTACTTTAAGTTTATTTTTTTGAAGTTTCTAACCTTTTTTTAATATCTTCAATTATTTCAGGAGTAGCCCCATGCTTATCTAGTATGTCTTGATAATCTTGAAATTCTTCTTTGACGTATGGCCAAGCTTCATCTCTACAGCTCTCATTTTCCCACAATTTAAAAGCAAAATTGATTGGGACATGTTTTCTTTCGTAATAATAATTGCACCAACCATCTAATTGTTTGACTGGATCTGAAAATTCATTCCAATGTTTCACAATCTCATAGAATTCATCGGCTGATTCGTTAGATAAACAGTCTTTTCCTTTAAATTCAATATTGTCTTGTAAAAGTGGATCTTTTTCAGACTGCCAATTTTCTTTATTGTTCGCCATGTTTTTTTATTAATAATTAAATTATTTAAAACAAAACAAATTACCTATGAGTATTATAACACGAACCGCTGAAATAAGGCAAATTTTTTTAAAGGACAAGTTTAACGACTTCGTTTACGCGTTTTATGCTTAACGCCTTTCCACTTCTATTATCAATTTCCAAAACAACCGCGTTAATCATAATATTTTCATCTTTACTTATTTCATAGCGGAATTTCCTCTGAGTTATCATTTGTTCTATAACAGCTTCTTTCTCACAGCCCAATATTGAATCCTTAGGACCAACCATTCCTACGTCAGAAATATAAGCAGTGCCGCCAGATAATATTTCTTCGTCTGAAGTTTGAATATGAGTATGAGTCCCTAAAACCGCAGATACTCTTGAATTCAGATAAAAACCGATCACGCGTTTCTCACTTGTTGCTTCTGCGTGGAAATCAACAATGACTATATTAGCATCTTTATGGTTTTCTAATATTTCATCAGCTTTTTGAAAAGGACAATCAGGATAATTCTTAAAAAAGACCCTGCCAATCAAATTTATTACTAAAATCTTAACAGAATCAATATTTATGATTTTGCACCCACTTTTATAATCAATAGTCGGAAAATTTGCAGGATATAACAAGCCGCAATAATTTCCTTTGAACATATCCAATGACTCGCTTGTGTCCCAAATATGATCACCGCAAGTCAAAACATCAACTCCGCATTCAATCACTTCTTTAACGGTGTTTCTTGTAACTCCTTTGCCATGCGCCAAATTATCCCCATTAGCAATCGTCAAATCAATATTATATTCTTTTTTCATATCTGGCAAAACCTGCTTCAATATATTTCTCGCAGGTCTGCCCACAAGATCTCCAAAAAATAATATATTCATTGCTTAATACTTAATACTAAATACTGCATACTCAGGTTATCTCGCATACTCTACCGCCCTCGTTTCCCGTATAACATGCACTTTGATTTCTCCTGGATAATTAAGCGTTTCTTCAATGCTATCAGCTATTTTTCTTGAAATTTTAGCCGCTCCTAAATCATCAATTTTTTCCGGAGTAACAAAAACCCTAATCTCCCTGCCAGCCTGAATCGCGTATGATTTTTCTACTTCTTCAAATGAATTGGCGATATTTTCAAGCTCTTCAAGTCTCTTCAAATAATTTTCAAGAGTATCTTTCCTAGCTCCCGGACGCGAAGCAGAAATTGCGTCTGCCACTCGAATTATTACAGATTCAGTTGTTTCAAAAGGAAAATCTTCATGATGAGATTGCATCGCTTTTATTATATCTTCAGAAATACCGAATTTACTCAATATATTTCTTCCTATTTCAATGTGAGTCCCCTGAATTTCATGATCAACGGCTTTGCCAATATCATGAAGCAATCCCGCTTTTTTAGCAACCGTAACATTAGCGCCAAGCTCTACTGCAATAGAAGCTGATAAATGGGCAACTTCTATTGAATGCATCAAAACATTTTGACCATAGCTTGTCCTGAATTTCAATCTGCCTAAAAGCTGAATCAATTTCGGATCAAGGCCGGCGATACCAACATCTGAAATAGCCGCCTGTCCGGACTCTTTAACCTTATCTATAATTTCTTTTTTTACCTCTTCAACAACTTCTTCAATTCTGGCAGGATGAATTCTGCCATCGCTCATAAGCTTTTCCAGACTCAATTTTGCAACCTGTCTTCTAATCGGATCAAATCCGGAAACAATAATTGTCAAGGGAGTATCGTCTATAATAATCTCCACACCAGTAGCCTGTTCAAGGGCCTTTATATTTCTTCCTTCTCTGCCAATAACTCTTCCTTTCATTTCATCGCTTGGCAGGATTACTGCCGATGTTGTTGTTTCAGCAGTATGAGCTCCAGAATATTTTTGTATTGACTGAACAATTATATCATTAGCTTTCATTTTAAGCTCATCAAGTCCCTCCTGTTCCATTTCTTTTATCTTTTTAACTATATCTTCTTTATGATCTTTTTCTACCTTATCAATAATTATTTCCATTGCACTTTCTTTGTTTAGATCTGCAATTTTTTCAAGATTTCTCAATTGTTCTTCTTTTATGCGCTTGATCTCTTCTTTGATATCAATAACTTGTTTTGCTTTTCCTTGTAAAATATTTTTTTGTTTTTCAATCTCGTTTACTTTTTTTTCTAATAATTCTTCTTTCTTTACAAGCCTTTGTTCG
>DAOWDS010000020.1 GCA_030638895.1 Candidatus Moraniibacteriota bacterium
ACTTGGAAAATATCTTGAAGCAATTACGAAAGGGAAAACAAGCGAAGCAATAAAAAAACTGGCGGGACTTCAACCGAAAGAAGCAATCATTATTAAAAATGGCAAGGAAATAAAAGTTCCTATTCTAGAAGTTAGAGTTGATGATATTATCTTGGTAAAGCCTGGAGAGAAAATTCCTGTGGACGGAATTGTCATTAATGGATATTCCGGAGTTGATCAGCAGGCAATTACTGGAGAGAGTATGCCTATTGAAAAGAAAAAAGGAGATACGGTTATCGGAGCAACAATAAACAAAACAGGATCTTTGGAATTTAAAGCTACAAAAGTTGGAAAAGATACGATGCTTTCACATATTATCAAAACGGTTGAAGAGTCTATGGGATCCAAGGCCCCAATTCAACTTTTAGCTGATAAAGTATCATTTTACTTTGTTCCGACTGTAATTGCTATTAGTATCATAGCTGCTTCTATCTGGCTCATTTTCGGGCAACCACCTGCTTTTGCTTTATCAATTTTTGTCGCAGTTTTAATTGTTGCTTGTCCGTGCGCTCTCGGGCTTGCGACCCCGACAGCCGTTATGATGGGAACGGGACTTGCCGCAAAGAATGGCATTTTAATTAAAAGCAGTAAAGCTCTTGAAATTGCTCAAAAGATAGATATGATTGTTTTTGATAAAACGGGAACATTAACCAAGGGAGAGCCGGTTGTAACTAATGTTGTTGGAATAAAAGAATCAAAATCAAAAATTATTCAAATTGCTTCTTCCATTGAAAAACACTCTGAACATCCTTTGGCTCAGGCAATAGTAAAAAATGCTGAGAAAAATAATTTAAAATTTTATGAAATTAATAATTTTCAGGCTATTCCGGGAAAAGGCGTAACTTGCAGGATTGAAAATAAAAATATTTTATTAGGAACAAGAAAATTGCTTATTGATAATAAAATTAGTATAGATAACATAGAAGAAGAAATGAAAAAACTTGAAGATCAAGGAAAAACTGCGATGATATTAGCGCAAGACAGGGAAGTGATTGGTATAATTGCCGTGGCGGACACTTTGAAAGAAAATTCAATAGAAGCTATTGGTGTTTTGAAAAAAATGGGGAAAAAGATTGCCATTATAACCGGAGACAATAAAAGAATCGGTGAAGCTATCGCAAGAGAGCTTGATATTGATTTCGTTCTTGCCGAAGTTCTTCCTCAAGAAAAATCTGATGAAATAAAAAAACTGCAAAAGAAAGGATTTTCAATTGCGATGGTAGGAGATGGAATTAATGACGCGCCGGCGCTTGCTCAGGCTGATCTTGGAATCGCGCTTGGATCGGGAACTGATATTGCCATGGAAACCGGAGAAATTGTTTTAATTAATAACGACTTAAGAAATGTCGTAACTGCTATTGATTTAAGCAGCTATACGATGAAAAAAATCAAACAAAATCTTTTCTGGGCATTTTTCTATAACAGCACTGGCATTCCTATCGCCGCTGGCATTCTTTATCCTATAACTGGATGGCTTTTAAATCCGTCATTTGCCGCAGCGGCTATGGCCTTCTCTTCAGTTAGTGTTGTTTCTAATTCCCTTTTAATGAAAAGGTATAGGCCGAGAATTGAGAAAAAATAAATTTTAAAATTTTGTCTATTTCGAAAATATAATATACAATAAATATTATGGAACATATAGTGGTACTACTTTAAATTACCCTGTCATCCTGAACTTGTTTCAGGATCTTTTGACTGCTACATCTAGCTTAAAATGAGTAAACATAACTTTTGTCATACGCAGATTCTGAACTAAATTCAGAATGACAAACCGGTAAATTTAAAGCAATATCATTATATAATTAAAAAATAGATAAATTTATAAATGATAAAAAGATTAATAAACGGAAAGACTAAATCCATAACCGCGGCCGCGCTGATACTGGCGGTGGCATCGCTTGCCAGTAAGCTATTAGGATTGTTTCGCGACAGAATTCTTGCCGGAAGCTTCGGACTTGGAAGCGAACTGGATATTTATTACGCTGCTTTTAGAATACCGGATTTTGTTTTTAATATCGTTGTTCTCGGCGCTCTTTCTGCCGGCTTTATACCGGTTTTTGCAAAGCTGGTTTCAGAAAAAAAAGAGGAAGAAGCTTTCAGAACAGCTAATGCGGTATTGAACTTAATTTTTGCAGCTCTTCTTTTTTTATGTCTGGTTGGAATTATATTTACGCCGAATTTGATAAATTTTCTGGCCATAGGATTTGATGCGGAAAAAAAAGAAGCAACAGTAGCGCTTACGCGCATAATGTTTTTGAGTCCGATATTTTTACTTTTGAGCAGCATTACCGGAGGAATTCTCCAATCTTATAAAAGATTTTTTATCTACTCTCTTTCCCCTATTATGTATAATGTCGGAATAATAATAGGAGCAATTTATTTTGCGCGCTGGTGGGGGCTTGTTGGTCTTGCTTGGGGAGTGGCTCTTGGATCTTTTCTGCATTTTGCGATTCAGTTTCCAATAGTTAAAAGATTGGGGTTTAATTATCAGTGGATTATAGACTTCAAAGACAAAGGAGTGAGAAAAATAATAAAAATGATGATTCCGAGAACGCTTACTCTTGTCACAATACAAATTAATCTTGTTGTTATAACTATAATCGCTTCAACGCTTTCTGAAGGAAGTTTGGGTGTTTTTAATATTGCAAATAATTTACAGAGTTTTCCTCTCGGGCTTTTCGCTATTTCATTTGCAATTGCGTCTTTTCCAACATTATCCGCGCTAAGCAGTGAAGAAAATAGAAAAGAGTTTGCAGAAAATTTGACAACAACAACAAAACAAATATTGTTTTTTATCATTCCTGTTAGCATTCTTTTTATTGTGCTTCGCGCCCAAATTGTTCGTGTCATATATGGAACGGGAAAAATCGGATGGGAAGAAACAATCTTGCTTTTTGAAGTTTTGGCGATTTTTTCAATAAGCTTATTTGCGCAAGGAATTATCCCTCTTATATCGCGCGCTTTTTGGGCTCTTCATAACGCTAAAACTCCATTTTTTACTTCACTTGCAAGCGTTATGATAAATATCATTCTTGCTTTTTCACTTTCAAAACAATATGGAATTACTGGGCTTGTCGGAGCATTTTCAATTTCGTCAATAATAAACGCGCTGCTTCTGTATTATTTAATCAATAAAAAAATAGGCTTTATCTATCACAGAAAAATTTATAATCCACTTTTAAAAATATCCGCGTCTTCCATAATTGCTGGGTTTTTTTGTTACAAAACTTTATATTTAGTAGAACCATTTTTAAATACAAATACAGGATTTGGACTTTTGACTCAGGGATTTTTTGCCGGACTTGTGGGACTTTTTACATACTGCATAATAAGCTGGAAGCTTGGAATAGAAGAATTTATGATTTTTAAAAATTCAATCCAAAGAAGATTATTTAAGACGAAAATTGAAACTGCGGAAATTATAGCTAAGGAATAAAACATAATTTATATAAGTTTATATTTGAATTTTGAATTTTTTTCTTGCGAAATAACAAAATTGTGCTATTCTATATAAGTATTTTGCGGATGTAGTTCAGTGGCTAGAACGTCTCCTTGCCAAGGAGAAGGTCGCCGGTTCGACTCCGGTCATCCGCTCAGAATTAAAAAGTACACTAGAATTACTAGTGTTTTTTTGTGATAAAATAAAAATTATGTTTATAGCGCAAAACTATTTATCATAAAAATAAAATTAAATATCCTGCAACTTTATTCATTTGTGTTGTTTTTATTATTATACAGAGTCAGCTTCTTGATATATGATTGATCCGCAGTGCTTACAATGAGTCGCGTCAACATCATGTTGTCTTAGTCCGCATTTGTCACATATAATAAATCTTTTTCTGGATATAGAAAATATAATTTCTCGCACTAATAATGCTAATTGCCATGGAATTAAAGCAATACTTATTAAAATCATCAGAACAGTAACTTCTTTTCCGATATTTGTTATCGGAGTAATATCTCCATATCCAACAGTCGTAAGGGTAACAATAGAGAAATATACAGCGTCACCAAGATTATTAATTAAAGGATTAGTATTTTTTTCTACCTCATAAATAAATGATGAAAAAACAAAAATGATTGTAGTAATTATAAATATAATTCTAACAATGCGAACTTGATGTAATCGAACGTCTTTAGATAAAAATGAATTGCTTTTTATGTATCTCATAAACCGGAAAATTCTAAAAACTCTCAAAATTCTCACAAAACGCATATCAATAAAAGTAACCAATGTTGGTAATATTGCGATTAAATCAATTAAGCTATATATATGAAGCATATGTTTAAATTTATTTTCAGCAGTCCATAGTCTTAGAATATATTCAATTATAAAAATTGAAACAGTTACTATTTCAATTTTCCAGAAAAGCGATGGATTAACGTTATAATAGTAACTTTCAATTATAAATACAATTACCGTAATAATATTTAATGATATGATAAAATACTCAATAAATTTACCGATACTTGTTTTGTCATCATTCAAATAATATCTAATGAACCCTTTTATTTTTCTAATCATATAATAGTTGTTGTTACTTGATTAATATTTTTAGTATATTAAAAAAAGCAAGAAATAAAAACTCCTATATTATGTTTGGCGTGTTTGTTATAATACATAAGTATTATAACAAAATAATGTTAAATAAAAAACTATGACAAAAGTCAAAGTTTTATTTGTGCCGAGAGGCGGACTTGAACCGCCGACACAAGGATTTTCAGTCCTTTGCTCTACCAACTGAGCTACCTCGGCGAAAATCATATAAACATGTTAACATACTAACATTTTAACATATTTTAAATCACAGCAATAATATAAATTACAATACTTTAATATTTAATTTATTAAAAGCACTGATATCAAATTTTAAAAAGACAAACAAAAGATCTTGTTAAAATGTTCATATGTTAAAATGAATATAGTGGGCGCTAAGGGATTCGAACCCCTGACCCTCTCGGTGTAAACGAGATGCTCTAGCCAACTGAGCTAAGCGCCCAAAACAACTTATAACTTATAACAAGGCGTTGTCGGTTATAGGTTATTAGTTAAGTTTGTGCCGAGAGAGGGACTTGAACCCTCACGCCCAAAATGAGCACAGGCCCTCAACCTGCCGCGTATACCAATTCCGCCACCTCGGCAAATCATTTTAACATATAAACATACTAACATTTTAACATGTCAAAATGAAAGATTTGTGTTTTTCAGTCAATTTTCCAATACCCGACACAAGTTTACTGTTGTTTGTCATCTTTCTTTTTTTCTTTCTCTTCTTTTAATTCTTCATCTTTATTTTCTTTTACATTTTTTTCTTTTTTTCCCACCCTTTCTTCTTTTACATTCTCTGTGTTTTCTGTCTTGCCTTCTTTTTTATCTTCCGTCTTTTCTTTAATTTTTTTCTCCGCATCTTTTTCCCCTTGCGGCTTATTGTCTTCTTTATTTACCAGCTCCCCTTTTGGTTTGGTTGCTTTACCTACTCTGTCTCTCATATAATTGAGCTTCGCGCGCCTTGTTTTTGTAATTTTAATAAGCTCTATTTTTTCTATAGTCGGAGCATTTAATGGAAAAATTTTTTCAACTCCTATGCCTCCAGAAATCTTTCGCACTGTAATAGTCGAACTTATTCCTGTTCCGCCTTTTTTGCCAATAACAAGACCCTCAAAAACTTGAATTCTTTCTTTCGTTTCCTCTTTTTTCCCGACTCCTTTTGTTTCGACTATTTTTTGATAAACCTTAATAATATGGCCAGGTTTTATCTCGGGCAAATCTTTTCTGATATTGCTATGATTAAATTCTTGTAGTATTACTGTCATATTTAATTGAATTATGAATTATGAATAACTTTTAATTATATTATAAATTACTTTACGTATTTTATACTACTTTATAAACTTGAATTAGTCAAGAAGAAAGGGAAAAATATTATATTATGCCTATAGATACTGTTTTATTGTACAAGTTGCCAAATATTTTACTAGAAGCTTAAAATACTTCTGTTATTTTTTATTAAAATTGGTAAAAAACGATATTTTTTGATAGAATGAAAACAATGAAAGAGAAGAACCAAGCTCTTCAATTTGCAATGAAACTTATAGGCCTCAGAAAAAGGTCGGTTTTTGAAGTTACAGAGAGATTAAAGAAAAAAGGATTTAAAGAAAATATTATAAAAGAAATTTTAAAAGAATTAAAAAATTACAAGTATCTTAACGATGAACAATTCGCGGAAAGTTATATTAATGACAGAATGAATTTTAGGCCGTGTGGCAGATTTTTAATTATGAAGGAATTAAGAGAAAGAGGTATTGTGAAAAATATTATAAATAAAAAAATAGAAGAGCTGCTAAGCGTGGAAATAGAAATTGAATCGGCAAAAAGATTGGCGCGGAAAAAAATAAGAGCTGTAAGCTGCAAGACAGATAAAAACAAAATCAACCAGAAAACAAAATCATACCTGCAATCAAGGGGATATGCATTTGATATTATTAGTCAGGTGATTAACAATGAAATGAAATAATTACAAATTAAATCTATTGTCGCATGCCAATAATATATGTCCTTAGTCAAAATAGATAGAAAGTAATCACAGTTTCTCAGCAGTAAATTATGAAAAATAAATTTACCAGAAATAAAATAAAAAAAAGTAAAATTATATTATCAATTATAATATTTTTAATTGTGATTACAATTGTAATCGCGGCTTATTTTTATTATAAAGAATATTCAGATAAAATTCTACCGAACACATTCATAAACGGAGAAAATTATTCAAATCTAACAGAAGAAGAAGCAAAAAACAAGCTTGAAAATAAAATAAAAGATTTCAGAGAGAATGGAATTGATTTTGTTTATGAAAATAAAACATATAACGCGCAGCTTAAAGAGATGGGTATTGATATAAACACTGAAAAAATTATTTCAGACGCTTTCGGGCATGGACATAAAAATAGTATATTTGAAGACTTAAAAGACTGGGTAAATTTATGGACAAACAATGTCAATATTTTAATTATCCCTGAAATTAACAAAGAAAAACTAGAAAATTATATTTTAGAAAATTTATCAGAGATTGAAGACCAGCCTAAAAATTTTGGATATAAATATGAAAATGGTGAATTTGTTTCAGTTTTGGCAGAATCAGGAATAATTATAGATAGAAATAAATTAATAAAAAACATATCAGAAAATATTTTTAATCTTAATAATAAAATAATAAATATAGAACTTGTTAAAAAAAATCCAGAAATAAATGAAGATAAAAACGAAAATGCTCTTTTTTACGCTAGGAATCTGTTTCTAAAAAAAATTATATTAAAATATAATTCAAGTATTTGGGAAGTTCAAAAAGACGATTTTGCGATATGGATTCAATTTAATGCTATAAACAGTCTTAACAATGACAATAATAAAGTTCTTGGCATCAATGCTGACAAAGACGAAATAAAAGATTATTTATTGACTCTTATTCCTCAAATAAATCGCGAGCCAGTCAATGCGCAACTTGAATTTAAGAAAGGAAAAATTGATTTATTTTCCTTAAGTCAAGAGGGTATCGCACTTCAAGTTGAAAAAAGCATAAATGAAATTGAAAAAGTTATTTTTAATACAGACAACTATCAAGACAATTCTGAAATCGAAATTGAAATACAGATGATTATGAATAAAGTTCAGCCGGAAATTACAACAGAAAGTATAGACAATATGGGAATAACCGCGCTTCTCGCGACTGGAAAATCTAATTTCTATGGTTCGCCTAAAAACAGAAAGCATAATATAGCGGTAGGCGCTAGCAAATTTCAGGGAATACTAATTGGACCGGAAGACGAATTTTCTTTTAATAAAGCTTTAGGAGCTGTTGGAACGAGAGAAGGATATCTTCCGGAGCTCGTAATTAAAAAAGGAGAAACTGTTCCAGAATATGGCGGAGGATTGTGTCAGGTTTCAACAACAGCCTTTAGGGCGGCAGTTCTTGCTGGTCTTGAAATTACTGAGAGAAAAAATCATGCATATCCCGTAAAATATTACGATCCGCAAGGGACAGACGCAACAATATATCCGCCACATCCCGATTTAAGATTTAAAAACAATACGCCTGCCTATATTTTGATTCAGACAAGAATTGAAGGCAATTTATTATATTTTGATTTCTATGGATCTGATTATAATCGAAATGTTGTTTTAAAAGGTCCTTATTTTTATGACAAAAAATCAGATGGTTCAATGAAAGCAATATGGACTCAGCAAGTTTACGATAAAGATGATAAGCTATTATTTGAAAAAAAATTCTATAGTATCTATAAATCTCCTAGTTTGTATCCGCATAAAAGTCCATTAGAGTAAATTAGTTTTAAATAACAATGAAATAATATAACAATTTTATAATTATAACCTAAGAACTTAAATCATGAAAAGAATAATTATACTTGCATCTAGATCACTTCAAAGAAAAAAACTTTTAGAAACCATTGGCCTTAATTTTGAAATTGAAACAAGCAATTTCAAAGAAGATATGACTGAAAAATTACCAGTAAACAAACTTGCGCAAAAACTTGCGCTTGGCAAAGCTCAAGATGTTGCAAAAAAACACAAAAACGCAATTATAATAGGTGCTGATACTTTTGCAATTCTCGGAAAAGAACTTTTAGGAAGTCCGCGCACTCAGCAAGAAGCAAAAGAGATGATTAAAAAAATAAGCGGGAAAAAACACAAGATTATTACGGGGTTTGCAATAATTGATACAGGAAAAAATAAAACAATTACAGATTATGATATTACCGATGTGTGGTTTAAAAAATTAACTCATAAAGAAATTAATAACTACATAAAATTGGATAAGTCTCTTGATAAAGCGGCTGGATATTCAATACAAGAGATTGGCTCGCTTTTTATAGAAAAAATAAATGGAAATTATGCCAGTGTAGTTGGACTTCCGATAGGCAAAATATATAAGCATTTATTAAAATTGGGAGTGAATATTTTAGCTTAACGCTAAATACATATAATAGTTTAGTGTAATAATTGTAGGGGTTGAATTCAGGGGTTGTATTAGGGCTTGACATGATTTTCTGCTTATGCTAAATTGTCATATATAAGTTATAATTTTATAATTTTTAGACTTTTTGTTGATTAATCTTTATTACCTATTGGCAAGCCTGTTTATAGAAAGGTAGTCAGTGGTTTAGGTTTAGGTTAGCAGTTTTTGGAAAGAAAAGCGGATTATAAAACATAAAGTTTGAAGGAAAAAAAACAATTAGTATTCTAATAAGCAATCTAGAAAATAATAGAAGATTGGCTGAAGTTGCTCAAAAAAACAAAACAGGGCTTTTTTGTAAGCTTTTTTCTTATTTTAGGAGCTATGTTACTGTATTTACAGTGATTTTTTTATTGGTTGCGGTATCTGTAATAAACTCTGAATCTAAAAATAATTTTCAAAACGGAAATATTTTATTTTCTCAACTGGAAGAAATGGGAGGAAGCGACGATAGCAAAACTATAATTATAAAAAGTATAGCAGTAAAAGACATACAAGACGATGAGGACAAGCACATTCCTATAGCTAAAATTGCCAGCGCAGATTCCAGCATTATGGGAGATCTAAATAATTTTTTAGAAGATGACGAGGAAATAAATAAATCAAGTACTGTCAATATTGAATTTGGACTCGCTTCCTGGACTCTTTATGGAGGAAGTTCTCTTTTAGCTCCTAGTGTGTATTATGACGAATCGCTTGCTGACGACCTTAAATATGGCATAACAGAATACATAGTAAAATCTGGAGACACTCCCAGCTCTATTGCCACGTCTTTTGGAATTTCAACTTATACAGTTCTTTGGGCAAATAATTTAAAAGTCGGCGATTATATAAAGCCAAATCAGAAATTGGAAATTTTGCCTGTTACGGGAGTAAAGCATATAGTAAAGCCGGGAGACGCTATAGAAGCTATTGCTAAAAAATACGAAGCTGATACTGAAGAAATAATAGTTTTTAACAATCTTAATGCTGATGGTATTTTTAAGGAAGGAACAGAAGGGAAAACGCTCATCATTCCGAATGGAGCAATTGAAGCGCCAGTAGTGATAAGAGTAGCTCCTACTCCGAGAACAACAAATGGTACAATCGTTTCTTCGTCAAAATATAAAACATCTGGATTTTATAATCCACTGAACAGTCATAGATTTGCTTATGGACATTGCACATATTATGTAGCTAGTAAAATATATATTCCATGGGGCGGACATGCCAAATCCTGGCTTGCAAATTCAAGAGCTTACGGATATAAAACAGGAAATACGCCTGTAGTAGGATCAATAGTTGTTACAACAGAACATAGGTGGTATGGACATGTAGGCTTAGTTGAAGCTGTAACCGGAAACAGCATTACTATTTCTGAAATGAATTATGTAGGTTGGAATAGAAAAAGCGTTAGAGTTATATCTACCAACAGCCCAGTCATAAGAGGATATATTTACATAAAGTAAGCCAAAACATTAAAACATTTTTTAAAAGCAGTTCTTCTACAGCGCTGTTTTATTTTTATTTATTAGTGTCGTTATTAGCTTATCAAATATTTTCACAAATTAAATCGGTTTTATAATAATAGCCTTGAACATACTGCAACAACCTAACCGTCTTGCGTTTTCTTGAAATTTTTGTTATAAGTTATATGTTATAAGTTATTAGTTGTCTAGGGCTCGTAGTGGGTGTATAGCTCAGTTGGTTAGAGCGCTACCTCGACACGGTAGAGGTCTCCTGTTCAAATCAGGATACACCCACCCAGAAGGAGCGGGATTGACACAGTAGAGGCTAGAAGTTCGAATTTTCTCTGGTCCACTTTTTTAAAACACTTCCAAAATGAATCGGAATCTAAAAAAGCAGACACTTCGTGCCTGCTTTTTAATTGGAGAATTAAATATGTCAGGACTTATATGTTTGCAGGTGTCCGACACCTTAAATACGGCAAACGTGTAAGTCGTAATATAATTAATAAATACAATTAGTTGAGGAAAAAGGTTTAATAATTAATACTATATATCGCATACTAAATATACCCCAGCTTTTTTGAGGCTATTACAAACATAGCATGTGACCAACAAAGAGGAGAAACAGCTATTTGTATTTTATTATTAAAAATCTGTTCAGGAATATATTTTTTATTTCCTAGATCATTTAAAACTTTGTTGTAATACTCCAGCGCTTTCTTTTTGTTGTTTATTTCTAAATAATAAATAGTCATCCAGAAATTTAAAAGAGGCCAATATCCCGAGCCTTTTTTTCTATGTATATTTTTATTATACATCCATCCGTCATATATATCATTTTCGTATCTATACACCCTACCTTTCTTAACAATTTTTTCTTCAATAAGTTTTACTGTTTTCTTCATCCTTTTATCATTCGCGCTTAATATTTTTGACGGCCAAGCAAGACCCAGCAATGAAGCATCCATTTTTTTATCATTTATTTTTCCAAAAGAACAATAAAAGTGATCTTTGAAATTTTTTAATAAAGTATTTTTCATCTCATTTGAAATTTTTAGCCATTTTTTATTTGGAATTAATTCATTCGCGCAAGATAAGCCTTTATAGCAAATAGCAAGTGAATAGATAAAATTTTCTTTAAGATCTGGAAAACAAAATCTATCTTCCCATAAATTCTGAGTTAATAAATTAAAATGATTTTTGTCCCATATTTTACATAAACCATTCGCCGATTTCTGAATAAGTTTTTCAAATTTTTTACAATCTTTTTTATTATTTTTATAATAATGATATATTGCCATTAAAACGCTTCCAGTTTGATCGGGCTGAAAATGCTGCTGCAATTTTTTACCATTAATAAAATAATTTTGATAAAATAAGCCCGTTTTTTCCCAATCTTCAGCTTTCATGCACCATTTGAAAAATTTTTCTTGAATATCTATCCCAAGTATGCTTCCAGCGCTACAAATATACATAGCGTCTCTTGGCCAGACAAATTTATAATAATTTGCTTCTTTTGGAAAATATGGTTTAGTAGAATTTACGGCAACAATCGCGCCATTTGGAAATGAGCAGTCTTTTATAACTTCTTCGCTAGCCTTTAATAATCTTAATATTTGTTTTTTCATAATATATTTGTAATAAATTTTAATATCCGCGAATAAAAAAAGTTTTTGAGAAAAAGTTAGTTAGTATTTGTTAGTCCAAAGTTAAAATATTAAAATGATTTAATGCGCGTGTCCGAAAATATTTGTTAAAATAAAAATTACAGCAACTCCGGATATCAAAGCCATAGATTGTATAATAATATTTTTTTTATTTGTCTCTTTGTGGATTTCTGGAATCAAATCAGCGGTAGCTATATATATAAATCCTCCTCCGGCAATAGCAAGAATAAATGGAATTAAATTTTCTATGCTGTTTATAAAAAAGAAGGCTGCTATTACTCCCAATACCGCAAAAAGCGCTGAAATAAAATTAAATAATAATGCTTTAGCTCTGCTAAATCCTCCGTGAATCAATATTGCAAAATCTCCAATTTCCTGCGGAATTTCATGGGCTGTGATTGCAAAAGTCGCGGTAATGCCCAGCGGAACACTTACTGCAAAACTTGCCGCTATTAAGGCTCCATCAACAAAATTATGAATCGCGTCTCCTGCTAAATTCAAATATGTCATCGGGTGATAATGTTTTTTACAATTGTCTTTATGGCAGTGGTGCCAATAAATATACCTTTCCATCATAAAAAATATCATAAGCCCAAGAAAAACATATGCAAATATATTTTTTTCTCCATGCGCAATCGCTTCTGGCAGTATTTCAAAAAAAGCGGCTCCTAAAAGAGATCCAGCCGCGAAAGCGACAAGAATAAGTATAATTTTATCTAAAAATTTTTTCTTTAAAGAAATTGTAAAAAGTCCAACAAGTGAAATCGCGCTAACTGCGAGAACTGCCACAATGGCATAGATAAACTCATTCATTTTATTTGTTTAATTATTAATAAATTATTTACGCTTCAGATATGACATCAAACACTCCAGCTTTTGCACTTCCTGTAATTGTAAAAGCATATACTCTTTGTGCCATGTTTTGCGAGATAATCTTTTTTGCTGTTTCATTAAGAGTTGATCCCGAACCAGTTACATCATCTATAAGTAAAATATTTTTATATTTCTGCTCGCTAGCCGCGATAATTGTTTTTTTGGCATTTAATATCCTGTCTTCTATTTTTTTTAAACTTTTTTGTTGAATAGGAATGAGAGTTTTTACTTTTGAAAAAGCAATTTTATCACACGGAACTTGTAGTTGCTCCATAATAAATGTCATTAGTTGTGTTTTTCGCGCAACAGTTGGAGGAATAAATATCACACAATCAATATGATATTGAGTAATAATGAAAGCTACACTTTTTTGTATTTTTTCGACAATTTTTTTCATTAATACTTGATTTGCATGGCCCGATTTTGCTGTTCGAACCATTTGACTTAAGGCTGTTTTTCCAAAAACTGGCAAAGCATCAAAATCACGATGAAATAGTTTTTCTATATATACGCCATTGTTAAAAATATAATGTAATTTTTCTGTAGCATCAATCATTAGTACCCCTGTTTGATCATCATAATACTTTTTTCGCGTGTTGACGTATTCTTCTGCGAGATTTCCAATATCTTTTCTGCCAGATTTATTCTTTGCCCAATATAAAAAACCTAGTATGCCTTTTAATAGTCGTCCTTCTGGAGTTGTATAAATATAATATTTCTCAATAATATTTTTTTGTTCTAGCGAAAAAATATTATTGTCTTTTTGTGACATGTATGTGTAGATAATCTTTTTT
Organism: Candidatus Moraniibacteriota bacterium; assembly: GCA_030638895.1. GTDB lineage: Bacteria > Patescibacteriota > Minisyncoccia > JAHIHE01 > JAGLIN01 > DAOWDS01. The sequence goes on from DAOWDS010000020.1 coordinate 13,851, forward strand.
GGTGGCGATCCAAACTTATTAAGAATATCCTCATCAACAAATTTTTTCACATATTTTTTTGCTGAACTTATACCTACATCCCATACACGCGCTAAATCATTTATAGTTACTTGCTCAATATATTCGAAAAGAAAAGCCAACGCTTTATCATTTATGGCAAGTTTGTATTTCACATTCGAGCCTTTTTTTGCAGTCTTTTTTAAAATATTATTATCAACGAGTTTACGCAGTATCTTTCCGATACCTTCACGAGAAAGAGTACTGCTTTTATTAATATCAGAAATGGCAAATATACCAGTATTTACTAGTTTGTTAATAATTATTTTATGTTGTTTGTTTTTATCTTCCATATTATCCATTGTACTATAGAAAAAATTCTTTGTCAATGCTTATTTTTGAGCTTGTTCTAGCGATATTCTATAGTACGCATTGTACTATAAGTAAAAATAAGCTAAAATTCTTACTTTTTAGTTTATTTGAGCAATAATCTATAGTATGTATTATGCTATAGATTATTGTTATTATATGCTTTTACGTGAGCGAATTTACCCGCCCGTCTGGCAGGCAGGTAATCCGTTTCTTTTGTTTTTAAATCTTACAAATATTATTTGCTTGAGAAACATTAGAAATTGTTTGCAAAACAGTTCAAGCGAGAAATGGCAACGAAACAGCCAATTAGCTGCATTTTATTCAAATTCAGCTCTTAATTTTATGCCTTTTGTAATTTTTAAAAATAGTTTAAAAGGCAAAAAAGAGAATAATCCAAATAATAATCCCGTTAGCAGTGTTAATATCGGAGCAAAAAATATATTAACGACACCAGAAGATATTCCTGTTAATTGAATTGGTCCTAAATTTGTATATACATTACCGCCTAAAAGAGCTATAACGAACATGAGCAGTCCCATAGCTACGCCTAATCCAAAAGACATGCTACAAGACAATTTAATATAAGAACCAAATTTAATTTGTAAAAGGTTTTTTTCTTCCATAATTTTTTAAATTAAAAAGTAATTTTTTTCAACAAACTGTTACTTAATTATTTTATCTAACAAGTTATATTCTATCCCAGTGATTCGACCCAATCACTAAGTTAAAAATTTTTATCTGCAAAATATAAAAAATAGCAAAAAATTTGTCTTAACACTTATTTTATTATATTGTATATATAATACAGTTGATTGGCAAATAAAGAAGCAACCAGTTATGGTTGCAATAATTTATTATTGTTTTGCTTTGACAATCATATTCGGTTGCTGTGAAGCGTCTATCTGAAGTTCAACTCCAGTAGAGCCCTTTTTTTCTATTACTGAAGCGCCTATGATTTTCACTTCAAAAAAAGAATTATTAGCGTCACCAGTTCCAATAATTGTTGCTTCAATTAAAACAGATTGTCCTTTTTTCATGCTATTTCCTCCTCCTCCTTTTTTAAGCTATACTTGTTAGTGTAAACAAATTTAATTTTTTGTCAATTTAATGAATCCTAAAAAAATCAAAATAAACTCCGCTCAATCAAGCCAAAGGACAGATAAATTTTTGGCTGGTTTTTATGTTAAAAAATCACGAGCGAGTTGGCAGAAAAAAATTAAAAGTGAAAAAGTTTTAATCAATAAGAAAAGAGTAAAGCCAGATTATATCTTAAAAGAAGGCGATGAAGTTGAAATTCTATCAATATCTCAACTGCCCATAGCCACTCCTTATCTAAAGATAGGAAAAATTGAAATTCCACAAATTGAAATTATTTATGAAGATGATAATGTTATTGTGATAGACAAGCCGGCAGGAGTTTTGTCTCAAAACGCGGAATCCAGTGAAAGTCCGTCTGTTGCTGATTTTCTAGTTAAGTATCTTCCAAAAATAAGAGAGATTGGTCAAGATGAGCAAAGATTTGGCGCAGTTCATCGATTAGATAAAGATACTTCTGGCGTGATGGTCGTTGCAAAAAATAATAATAGTTTTGAATTTTTAAAAGATCAATTCAAAAACAGAAAAACTCAAAAAACATATACAACATTAGTTTATGGAATTATCTCGCCGAAAGAAGGTATGATAAATCTAAAAATTGGCAGATCTAAAACAAACCCGCTAATGCAAACCGTAATAAATACAAAAAAAAAGGAAGCTATAAAATCAAGAGAGGCTGTCACTGTCTATAAAACAATTAAAACCCTTAAAAATTATTCTTTGCTTGAGGGTTCTCCAAAAACAGGGCGAATGCATCAAATCAGAGTTCATCTGAAAGCCTTAGGATATCCAGTGGTTGGTGATAAAAAATATTTTTTCAGAAAATATAGCAAGATTGAGCCAAAAATAAACAGACAATTCCTGCATGCCAGTAAACTTGAAATATCATTGCCAAATAATACAAAAACTAATTTTAAGTCTAAGCTTCCCAAAGACCTTAAGAAATTTTTAGATAAAATAAGCATGCAATAATATTTTTTGACTTTTACGCCCTAAAAAGTTAAAATTATATTAAACTAACAATTTAGCAATATCATTATATGATAAATCCAAATAAATTTACAACAAAATCACAAGAAGCGATTGCTTCTGCTCATTCAATCGCATTAGATCGTAATCAACAACAGGTTGACGCTCTTCATCTTCTTCTCGCTCTTTTAACTCAAGAAGGAGGTGTTGTTTCATCAATTCTTAACAAACTTGATGTTCAAATAAATTTTATAGAATCAGAAGTTGAAGCAGAAATTAAGAGCATTCAAAAAATTCAATCACCTTCTCAAGCAACAGGACAGGTATACCTCACTCCATATCTTGGACAAGTTCTTGAAAATTCACAAAAAGAAGCAAATAAACTAAAAGACGATTTTATAAGCACGGAACATATACTGCTTGCGATGACTGAGGTTAATGGTGTTATAAAAAATATTCTTGAAAAGTTCAATGTAAATTATGAAAATATTTTAAAAGTTCTTGTTGATGTAAGAGGTTCTCAAAGAGTATCTGATAGCGAGCCAGAAAGTAAATTTCAAGTTCTTAAAAAATACGCGCAAAATCTAACAAAGCTTGCCAAAGAAGAAAAGCTTGATCCAGTAATTGGAAGAGATGAAGAAATCAGAAGAGTTATGCAGGTAATTTCAAGAAGAACAAAAAATAATCCTGTTTTAATCGGTGAAGCAGGAACGGGAAAAACTGCCATTGTCGAAGGACTTGCGCAACGAATTGTGACTGGAGATGTTCCAGAATCTTTAAAGAATAAAGACTTAGTTTCTCTTGATTTGGGCTCTTTGATCGCAGGTACAAAATTTCGCGGTGAGTTTGAGGAAAGGCTAAAAGCAGTATTAAAAGAAATTGAAAGCTCCATGGGGAAAACAATACTTTTTATTGATGAACTGCATACACTTGTTGGAGCTGGCGCTTCAGAAGGTTCAATGGACGCTTCAAATATGCTTAAACCTCTTCTTGCAAGAGGAAAACTGCATACTATTGGAGCAACAACTCTCAAGGAATATCAGAAATATATTGAAAAAGACGCTGCGTTTGAAAGAAGATTCCAGCCTGTCTATGTTAAAGAACCAAGTATTGAAGACACAATCTCAATTCTTAGAGGAATAAAAGAAAAATATGAAGTTCATCACGGAGTGAGAATTACGGACTCCGCGCTTGTCAGCGCCGCGAATTTATCATCTAAATATGTTTCTGACAGATTTCTTCCTGACAAGGCTGTTGATTTAATTGATGAAGCGGCATCGTCGCTTAGAATGGAAATTGACAGTATGCCGGCAGAACTTGATAAAATGAAAAGAGAAACACGCAGGTTTGAAATTGAAAAAAAAGCTCTTAAAAAAGAAAAAGATAGGGAATCTCAAGAAAGATTAAAGGAATTAGAAAAAACAATCGCAGATTTAAAAGAAAAAAGTAAAGACATAGAAATTCAATGGAAAAATGAAAAAGAAATAATTTCAAAAATTAGAATCTCTACAAAAGAAATAGATAAACTCAAGCAAGAAGCTGAAATTGCTGACAGGAACGCGGAATTACAAAAGGTAGCTGAAATCAGATATGGCAAAATTCCTAATCTTGAAAAAAATATCAAGACAGAAAAAACAAGACTTTTAAAAATTCAAGGAGAAAGGCCGATTCTTAAAGAAGAAGTGGACGATGAAGATATTGCAAAAGTAGTTTCGCGCTGGACCGGCATACCAGCGAATAAAATGATGCAAGAAGAATCTCAAAAACTTTCTTATATGGAAGAAAGTCTATCTAAAAGAGTTATTGGGCAAAAAGAAGCTATAAAAGTTGTATCAAACGCTGTTAGAAGAAGCCGTGCCGGAATTTCTGAAGAAAATAAGCCTATCGGTTCATTTATTTTTATGGGGCCTACTGGAGTCGGCAAGACGGAACTTGCAAAAGCGCTGGCAGAATTTATGTTTGATAGTGAAGACGCGATTATCAGAATTGATATGAGCGAATATATGGAACGACACGCAGTCGCAAAAATGATTGGTTCTCCTCCTGGATATGTTGGATTTGAAGAAGGAGGTCAATTGACTGAACAAGTTCGCAGAAGGCCTTATAGTGTAATTCTTTTTGATGAAATTGAAAAAGCTCATCCGGAAGTTTTTAATATTTTCTTGCAAATCCTAGATAATGGAAGATTAACTGATGCGAAAGGAAGAGTTGTAAACTTTAAAAATTCAATAATCATTATGACCTCAAATATTGGAAATGAAGTCATTGAGAAATATTCATTATCTAGACTCATTAATCGTGATAGTAAAAAAACCGTAAAAGAGAAAGAATTTGAAAATAAAATTAAATCAGAGCTAAAAAATTATTTCAAGCCGGAATTTTTGAACCGTATTGATGAAACAGTAATTTTTCATTCTCTGTCTGAAAAAGAAATATCGAAAATTTTTGATCTTCAATTTAAAATTCTTTCAAACAGGCTTGCAAAACAAAATATAAAAATTAAAATTACCGATAAAGCAAAAAAATTAATATCAAAAAAAGGATACGAACCGTCTTTTGGCGCAAGGCCTCTTAAAAGAGCTATTCAAAACGAAATTCTTGATGAATTAGCGCTTCAAATTATTGAAGAGAGAATAAAAGAAGGCGATGTGATTGTTATTGATTCAATAAAAGATAAGATTATTTTAAATAGTAATAAAATGAATGAAAAAAAATAATCTTATCATTTTAAAAATCGGAGGATCTGTAATTACCGACAAAGAACATAATAGAAAAAGAATAAACAAGAAAAATTTAAAAAGAATAGCAAAAGAGATTGCGCAGGCTAAAAATAAAAATGGTTTTTCTTTAATTATTGTTCATGGCGCGGGAACTTTTGGACATAAAATAGCAAAAAAATTTAATTTGCATCAAGGTTATAAAAATAATCTTCAAATAAAAGCTATTTCTGATTTATGTTTAGATTTAAAAAAATTAAATATTGAAGTTATAAAATATTTGAAAAAAGAAGGTATTGAAGCAATAACCTTTAAGCAATCATCTGCATGGCAACTGTCCAATGGCAGATTAGAAAATTATAATTTAGAAATAATAAGAAATTATCTTAGCTTAAATTTAACACCTGTTCTTTTTGGAGATATTCTTGTAGATAAAAAACTTAAGTTTAGTATTTTATCAGGAGATCAAATCATATATCGTCTTGCCAAAAAACTTACAGTAAATAAAGTGATAGTGGGAACAGATATAGATGGTATTTTTAATTGTAATCCTAAAACAAATAAAAGAGCTAAGTTAATCAAAAAAGTAAATGGTAAAAATATAAACAACTTTCTAATAGAAAATTCAACATCAATAGACGTAACAAGAGGCATGAATGGGAAAGTATGCGAATTAATAAATCTTGCAAAATCAGGAACAGAATCAGAAATAATAAACATAACCAAATCAAACATATTGAAAAAAGCATTACTTGGACAAAATGGACTTGGGACAATTATAAAAACAAATTAGCTTATAATAAGAATGAAAATAAAAAAATATATAAAGTTTGTTGTTCCATCTCTCATTTTTTTTTCAATGATGGAATTTTTCTTTAAAAGCTTCGGTCTGTCATACGCCTCTCTAATTACCTTATTCTTAATCTCTATTTTAAGCGCTTTTTGGATTACAAAATATAAATTTTTACCGATTGTATTAATCACTCTTTTTACGGTAGGAAGCGTACTATTTCTGATAACATTGGACGAAAATTGGTTTCAGCAATTATATATAATGATCTCTTCGTTCATATTTACATTTGCGCTTATTGGCCTATATAGATTTTTTATCCAACAAGAAAAATGGTTTAAAAAAGAGGAAATAAAGCTAAAAGCGATAGACTCTGGTTTCAACTTAAATCAGGCTATAATTCTAATTTCTGTTTTTTTAATATCAAGTGGAATTTATAATCTATACATTGATTTTGATTTGCCGTTATGGGTTGTTATATTGATAATTTTTATAACTATATTTTTTTCAACTATATATCTTACAAAAATAAATTTTTTAAAAAGCAAAGCGCATGAATTATATCTTGATTCTATAAAAAATAAGACTTTTAGCTTTTACTCTTTTCTCTTTGGACTCATTGTAGTAGAATTAATTTGGGCAATAAGTTTTTGGCCGGCGAATCATTTAACAGTAGGAGCAATTGTTTTGTCAATTTATTATTTTTGTTGGAACATACTAAAAAATTATCTTAGAAATAAACTTTCAAAAAAAAATGTAATTTTAAACTCCATTTTTTTTATAGCTTTTTTTTGTATAACCCTACTAACTGGAAATTGGAAAATTTCATAAAATTAATAATATAAAAACAAATTGATATGAAAAATATATCCATAAAATCATTAAGAGACAAGCAGAAAGATAAAGTTGAAATCGCGAAAGATTTTTTTAAGAAACCAAAAAATGAAATTAATGAACTGACAGAACAGCCTTACAGGCCAAAGAAAATTAAATTTATTTTCAAAACCATTTTACTAATTCTTTTTATATTTATTATCGGCGGAATAGGCGGAATCACAATAGATAGATTCGCGCTTCCATATTTATTGTTTCAATATCCAGATTTGAATAATTATGAATTTTTTAAAAAAGTTAATGAAGGAACAATGCTTGTAGAAGTTATAAAAGAAGTAAACATATCACAAGATGAAGCCATGATTGAGGCTATAAAAAAAGTTTCTCCGTCAGTAGTACAAATACTTGAGTTCCGAAATGACAGCGCTAGTTCAATCGTGAAAGGAACTGGAACAATTTTAACAAGCGACGGCTATATAATTACTTCGACTGAAAGCATAACTCCAACTGAAAATAAATCTGAAGAAGAAAATTCTGTTATCAAAATCAAACTTAAAAATGGAAAAATATATGAAACAAAACTGCTTGAAATCGATTTATCCACCGGTCTTTCAATCATCAAAATAGAAGAGTTTGATCTCACCGTAGTTCCACTAATAGATTCTGATAATATCCAGCTCGGAGAAAAATTAATTATCATAGATGATTCAGTTGTTTCTGATATCGCTTCAAAGTTTATTGATGACTATATTTCTTTTGAAGATAAGCAGAAAGCAGAAAAAAATAACACAGTTGCAAAAACTCAAAAAAGAATACAAACTGTTAACTCATTAAAAAATTATTTTTACGGAGCGCCAGTTGTGAATCTCAAAGGTGAAATTGTCGGCATTAGCCAAGGTGGAGATTTATTTATTCCAAGAAACGAAATTGTAGGATTTATCAATATTGTAATGGATAAAAACAATTAGATTAAATCTCTTGCCTTATAACTAAAGAAATTTAAGAAGGCGCGCCTTTTGATTTATTTTTCCAAATCAAGCAAATAATTTAGAGAAAGATTTGTCAAATTTCTAAATTTGAGATTTAGAAATTCAATAAAATTCTATTTTCCTAATTTTGAAAGAGAATCTTTATTAGTTGCTCTTTATTTTCTTTCAATGAGAACAAGCTCGCGTTGAGCCTTTTGCGATTTTAAATTTCCTTTTCAGAAATTCAAAAGATAAATTTGAAAAAATGTTGCTATTCTATGGTTATTTTTTTACAAATGGAATAGTTTATTATAAATCAGCCTTATAAAAGCTTAGATAAAATATGTCTGTTGATTGTAATAATGTTGCAGCTTGATAATATCAATTGACAATAAAAATAACAGATGCTACTGTTAGTGTATTAAAAATAAGTGATACACAACCAAATAATAGACAAAATGGAATTGCTTATAAAAAGTTATAAGCAAAATGTTTCGTTCATTAACATTGAGAGGTAAAAAATATGACATTGAATATAAAAAAATACAGCTTTATGCCGTCGTTGATCTCTGCTATATTGATTGGAATATATCATATAGGAGCAGAATCTTTTATAAGGTTTTTTGGAGATCATCTGCTGATTATGGCAGTTGTAATAAATATAAGCGGTGGAATATTTTTGTTCATACTCATTCCAAATAAAAAAGAAATTATCAAAAAAATGCCTGGAAAAGATTTACTGTCATTATTTGTTGCAAGTTTTTTCGCATTTGGACTGGCCTATCTGTGTCTTTATAAATCCATAGATTTAATTGGATCGATTAAAGTTTCATTTTTGATTCAAATTGAAGCTGTGTTTATAATTATTCTCGCAATATTATTTTTAAAGGAAAGATTTAAGCTAATAGAATTTTTTGGGTTGCTTGTTGTCTTACTGGGAATTTTATTGTTAAATTTTGCCAATTCTTTGTTATCTTTTTCTATCGGAGTTGGAGAAATTTACACACTATTGGCTGCGCTTTCTTTTGCGATTGGAATCATAATCATATCAAAACTGGTTAAAAAGTATAGTCTTACTTATTTGACCAGCATTGAGATGATTTTTGGAGGAATTATTCTTTCTTTATTTTTGATTGCCGATCCTATTGCGATAAAACCACTCTTCATATTATTATTGCTGCCCATAGGCTTTATTTTAGCAATGGGATGGCTAACGTATAATCTCGGGGTAAAATATGTGGGAGCTGCGAAAAATGCGATAATTTTTTCTTCGCAATCATTTTTCACGCTAGTATTCTCTTATTTTATCTGCAATCTTATTCCCTCTTTGGGAATTACAATTCCGTCAAATATACCATTTGTTCTGCTTGGAGGCGCGATCATATTTGGAGCCATAGTAATTTTAGAACTTAGCAAAACAAAATAAATTTTTAGTCCTAAAATTAGGGCTTTTTATTTTTATATTTTAAATATATGAATTTGATGAATTTTTTAGTTAGCTACCGTCTTCTGACTAAAGCCTTGTACAATTTTACTTCCGGATTTGTTAATTCAGGAGCCTATCCCGCGCTTAATTTTTATAGTGCTGAGTTTTTTTAAATCTACCTTTTTCTATTTTGTCATTCCGGACTTGATCCGGAATCTTTTATCTTGTTGGTAATACTTTGCTAGCTTCACAAAGTCTAATGTTTCTAACCGTAGATTCTGATCCGCCAGCTGGCGGACAAAATGACATTTTTTTACAAAGATAAACTTGAAAATTTGACACAAAGATATAATTTGCTATACTAAATATAGTTCTCGAATAATTAACATCAACATTAACTATGCTAGAACAAAAAATAGTAAATAAATTGTCAAAAGAGCTGCAAATCGCTCCTGAATTTATTGTCAGAGAAACTTGGGAAATTATTATTTTAAAAGAGCTATTCGCTAAAAAATGGTCCGAAAAACTTGTTTTTAAGGGCGGAACTGCTTTGCGGCTGGCATATCAATCACCGCGTTTTTCAGTAGATCTTGATTTTTCAGTTTTGGCAAAAATAAATCCCAAAGATTTTTTCAGTTTTTTAAGCGCCTTGGGAAAAAAATATTCAGAACTGGAAATCATAGACAAAAAAGACAAGTTTTATACTCTCTACGCTCAAATTAAAATTAAAGAGGCTTTTTTGAACAGACCGTTTTCTATTAAAATTGAAATTTCAAAAAGAAAAAATCAATTCAAAAAAAACGAACATCTGCCAAAAGTTTTGAAAACTCTTGTTTATCCTATTGAGGTTCTCTGTGATACCGCCACGCTGGAAAAAATATATCGTGACAAAATCACCACTATTCAAAACCGGCAAGCGCCTCGCGATTTATTTGATCTCTGGTATCTTTCGGAAAAATTAAACAAGTCCTTCAGGCCACCAAGCACAAAATTGACAAAAAAAAATATTAAAAGCGAATTGCATAAATTTCTTCCTCTAAATTATCAAAAGTCGGTAAAATTTATTATTAGCCAAATTAATAAATAATTTTATGCGAATAAAAATAAAGATAGACAAAATCAAAAATTACAATAAAACGTTTTTTACTTTAAACGATTTAACGAAAATTTTTAATGTTAAAGAAGAGTCTCTTAAGGTAACATTGAATAGGTGGGTAAAAAACGGAAGAATTATCAGGTTAAGAAAAAATGTTTATCAATTTCCAGATAAAATTTATGATGTCAAAAAAATCGCCTTTCAGCTTTATAAACCGTGCTATTTGTCTTTTGAATCCGTTTTAAATGAGTACGGCATATTAAGCCAAATTCCATACACCTTAACATTTGCCACAATAAACAAATCAAAAAAGATAATTCTTAAATCGCAGAAAATTGAATTTCACCAAATTAAAGAAACTTTGTTTTTCGGTTATGAATTTCGAAATGGAATATTTCTCGCTATGCCAGAAAAAGCTCTCGCGGATCAAATCTATTTTGTTTCCCGCGGCTTAGCTGTTCTAAATTTCAAAGAATTGGATTTGAAAAATGTTTCCTGGAAAAAATTCAATTCTTTTGTTAAGTGCTACCCAAAATCAACACAGCTTTTAGCCAAAGAAATTAAACTTTATTTCGGCAAAACAGCCATTACGATTAAATAATTTTTTAAAGAACTTTTTTATAGTCTTGAACTTAGTTTGGGGCTTGTCTAAATTTACCTTTTTATTCTGTCATTCTGGATAGTTTCACCTGTCATTCCGGACTCGATCTGGAATCTTTTTCTTTTAGGTGACACTTTCTCAATTTCACAAAAATAGAAGTTACCAACCATAGATTCTGAATTAAGCCTGCCTACCAGCAGGCAGATTCAGGATGACAATTTTTAAAAAGATAAACTTGGAAAAAATGGAAGAAGTTTAAGCAAAATCGGATATTCAATCCTTCAAATTTCTTCTCATGACTATTTCGTTTTCCTCTTTTGTGTTGGTATTCTTACCGCCACAATATGAACAAAACTCAAAATCTTGATCACACTGGAAAACGAAATAACTTCCACATTTTTTGCATTTATAATTCACCTCAATATGTATAAATGCAAGTCCTAATTTCAGCAGAATATAATCTGCTATTGTTTTGTTCATCATTTATCACCTCCACATGAACATCCTAAAAAGAAATACGGTCATACCAATCGTACAATATACTGCGTATACTTGTGTTAATGTAGCGTTGGTTAAACTAGAATAACCAATCCCTATCACCACACAACAAAGAAAAATGCTTGCTAGTATACCCAAAATTCTGTCTCCCTTTTTTTCTTCTGTATTAAAAAAACAGTAGAAAAGTCCAGAAAAGACTACAAACAACACAAATGCCCATACTAATAATCCAGCAACAAATGACGTTGCTAACTCAACTCCAAAAATTTTCAACACAAAGCTAACAGTATTTGTAATAATAAATACAACAAACAAAATTACAAATGTTGAAATTCCTGCAGCACCAGCTCCTCCTAAGGACATGTAATCACCTGTTCGCTCCCAAATTTCATCAAAGCAGAATTACAAAACATTTCGTCTTGTAATCAAATCATATTGTGACGCTTCTCAATTTAAAGGAGCTATAAACTTGATGCCTGAACTATCGTTCAGGACTTAAAGTTGATTATAATAATTTACAATCAATTATAAGCCCTAAAGATTTTTGAGATATTTTGATTTCAAAGAACAATTTCCTTCCCAAATCAGGCAAACAGCTTGGAAAGAGATTTAATAGATTTTTAAATATACAATTTAAAAATATAATAAAATTCTGCCTACCTGATTTTGAAAGATAATATTTATTTGTTGGCTCCATACTCCGTGTAGAGCCTTTGTTATTGGTTCAATGTCTCTGATTTGAATCATAATTCATCAACTCTCAAATATATTCAAGAGCTTTTCTAAATTTATCTTTTTGTTTCGGAGTCCTGACAAAAGTCAGGGTGAAGCTTCGTTAGGCGTTATTATAAAATAATATCTATTGAGACTTCACCTCCGACTTTCGTCGGAACTCCAAATTTTTATAAAAGATAAACTTGGAAAAAATGGCGAAGAGAAAAAACGATTTTTATTTCGAATTTTCTCTCTAAGACTTTTTTCTGATCTATATTTTCTTTAATTTCAGCTTCAGCTTTAAATTTTTTATCACCTTCAACAATCCCTGAAATTTCAGGTGTTGGGAGGTTTGTTTTATGATTCTTTGGAACTGGCATTATTTCTGAGCTCATACATTTATCTTAATTACTTTATCTCTATTTTAGCCTATTTTTGAAAAAATTCAAAGGTTTTGTGAAATATTTACGTTTTTGGTGACGAGCACCTTTTTGGGTGCCCGTCACCTCTATGTTTGTATAAAGTTTAACGACATTATATAATATAATAAGTAAATATAATTGTAATAGATGAAAATTAATCAAAACATAATCATTCTCGCTCTTGGCGCTGAATCTTGCGGAAGATTTGCTGTTTATTCTAATGGTGAAATTTTTGTGTCGGAGAATTTTGGCGACCTTTTGCGGAAAGAAAATTTTAAAAAATATAAAAAATCGGTTTTAAAACAAATCAAAACCAAAAAACCAGATGTGATTTTAACAGATTTACATCCGCTTTATGTTTCAACAGTTTTAGGAGAAGAATTATCAGAAAAACATAAAATTTCACATATCAAAGTTCAACATCATATCGCCCATATATTCTCAGCAGTTGGAGATAAATTTTATTGCGAAGAGCAATGTCATAACAATTTTACTTCTTGTCATCCTGAGCTTGTCAAAGAATCTTTGCTTAATGGACTTGCAAGAAATTATTTGACTGCTTCGCCAACTGACGAATCTGCTCAGTATAACAGAGTTAATTTTATAATAAATACTAAATACTTAATACTTAATACTTTCTATGGTATTGCTTCTGATGGAACAGGCTATGGTTTTGATGAAAATATTTGGGGTGGAGAAGTTTTTAAGTTCACTCAAATAGGTCCCACTGACAAAGCCTGTCCTGAGCGAAAGTCGAATGGAGGGGCTAGGGGGTTAGAAAACGGCCAAAGAACAGAGACTCTTCGACAGGCTCAGAGTGACAAGATTGAAAGAATTGGCTCACTTGAGGAACAGATAATGATTGGCGGAGATTTGGCGGTAAAAGAGCCGGCGCGGATGCTTATCAGTATTTTAAATAAATTTTTATCAAAAGATAAAGTTTACAAAAATGTAAAAGGATATTATACAAATAATGAATTTGAACTTTTATATAGCCAGCTTCAACAAAATTTCAACTGCCAAACAACAACAAGTACTGGAAGAATTCTAGACGCCGTGTCAGTTTTGCTTGAATTCGCAAAAAATGAAAGAAGATCAAAACACGGAGCAATAAAACTTCTTGAAAAAAATTCGACTATTCCATATAAATTAACGCCAAAAATTAAGAATGATGAATCAAGAAAGATTATAGATACTACCTATTTATTTGAATATCTGCTGAAAAATATTTCAAAAGATAAAAAAAGATTAGCCGCCACAGCGCAGGAATATATAGCTAAAGGATTTGATGAAATTGTGAAAGAAAGATTAGTTTTAAACGAAAATATACTAAATATTAAATACCGCATACTAAATATTTATTTCGCCGGAGGCATGGCAAACAATAAAATTATGTCTTCTTATCTTGAAAATAAAGGTATTTATATATCAAAAAAAATCTCTCGCGGTGACGAAGGAATTGCGTTTGGACAGATTATGTATTATCTGTTAAATTTTTAAACTAATAAATGTTCATCTATGGAGTTCAAACGTTAGTCTGTAGTTTGTAAATACAAATTAAAATCTGAATTACAAAAAAAATTAAACCAGAAATTAATTTTCTGGTTATTTATGTATTCCTCGCAAATCTCGTTTTTTGTCACCAATAATTTTTTTTGTTCTTTCTGATATATCAGAAAGTTTTTTTTTAAGATCATCGATATCTTGATCCGTTTGGTTTCCAGCTTTCAATCCATCATCTATTATTTCTTGCAGTAATTCTAATTGCTGCTCAATGTCTAAGCCTTGGAATTATTTTTTTCTCCAACATTCAATCATCGGGTAAGGCTTCGTTGTTGTAATCTCTTTAAATAGGTAACATTTCATGCATTGAGAATCAATGCATGTGATATGTATCCAAGAAAAATTTGGACATTGAAATCTATAATTTCCGTTTGGATTGAATGTTTGAGATTGTATTGTCCTTTTGCAAATATTTTTTTTATTCATCGTGTTTGTCTCCTTCGTGGCTATATTCTCTTTATGTATCATATTATTAAAAATTTGTCAACATATTCTGGGAATCAGCTTTCCTTGTGGCATTTCAATCGGTCGCAGTCCACCAATTGAAGTTCTTAAAAATACTCCTTTCCCCTTTTCAACTTCACCGATAATTTGCGCTTCAGGATTAAATTTTTGAAGTTTTTTTACTACTTTGTCAGAATCCTTCGCCGGCACACTTGCGATAAATCTTCCTTCAGATGGAAAAGCGAAGAGATTAACTCCTAAAAGTTCGCTAATTGCCACCACATCTTTTTTAAAAGGCAAGTTTTTTTCATCAAGAATAATTTTCACTTTAGATTTTTCAGCAATTTCATTTAAATTTTCTCCCAACCCCCCGCGAGTCGGGTCCTTGCAAACATTCAAAAATTTTGCAACGTTTTGAACCTCTCTGACCAGCGGCTGACAATCACTTTTCAATTTTGTCTTATAATTAAACCTCTCGCTCAAAATCACCGCTCCATGCTCCCCAAGATTGCCGGAAGTAATGATTTTATCTCCAGGTTTTGCCCCGCTATTTTCAATTATACTTTTCGCAAGACCAACTCCAGACGTGGTTATCTCAATTTTATCAACTTTGCCTTTTTCAGTAACTTTTGTATCTCCCGTCACAACTGGAATTTTTGTTTCGCGTGAAACTTTATCAATTGATTTAATGATTTTTTCAAGATCTTTTGTTGGAAATCCTTCTTCAATCACAAAACTAAGCGATATTCCAATTGGAACTGCCCCCATCACCGATACGTCGTTTATAGTTCCGCACATCGCGATTTTTCCAATATCCCCGCCTTTAAAAAATAACGGATCAATAATGAAGGCGTCAGTCGTAAAAGCAAGTTTTTGGTTTCCTAGGTCGTAAATCGCCGCGTCGTCGCCCGTATTTTTCCATTTTCCAGTATATTTTATTATTTTTCGCAAATCCTTGAAAAATTTCCATGAAGCTTTTCCGCCAGAACCAAGTTCAAGAGAGATTGATGAGTTTTTGTTGAATGATTTTGGTGTTGACATAATAATAATGTAAAATGTAAAAATTAAATATCAAAATTACAATTAAAAAAGATAAAATTATTTTTTACCCTTTAAAGTTAAAATACTTGAAGCTATAATTTTTGATATTTCAATCAGTTCATCTAATAGCCATTTTATTTCTTCTTTATTACCTTTGTCGGTATCCCTTAAAAGTGTTAACCAAACCTTAGATTCGTTGGATGATTTAAGAGAATAAGTAAAAAAGTTTATAAAGTCTTTTTTAGAACTGGCAGAATTTGCTTCTATGTAATTTGCTAAAATGCTTGTGCCGCTTCTTAGAAGTTGCTTTCCAATAACATTACATGTTGAATCTTTTGGCAGCTTATCAACAAACTTTATCATTCTTAAAGCCCAATTATAAAGTCTTTTTTTGAATTCATTTTTAAACTTTACATCGTCATTTTCCATTTTGATTTTTTAATTTTAAATTTATATATATTTCGCCTCAATCCCGCAAGCACCCTCTGAAGAAACCATACACGCGCCAACCGGATTTTCAGGGGTGCATTTTTTATTAAATAATTTGCAATCTTTCGGTTGTTTAAGCCCGCGAAGAATTGTTCCGCAAAGACACTGTTTACTAATGTTATTCTGGAGTGAAACGATAGAATCCCGTAATTCAGCTCCTTGAGTTGTGGTATCGGGATTCTTCATTTCGCTATCGCTCCATTCAGAATGACAGTTTGATAAAATATTTTTATATTTAATCTTTGCATTATACTTTGAATATTTTTTTCTTATTTCTAAACCGGAATTTGGAATATTTCCAAGCCCTCTCCAAAAAGCGTTTCCTGTTTCAAAAACTTCATCAACGAGTTTCAACGCTGCTGGGTTTCCTTCGGGCCGAACAGATCTTGCATATTCGTTTTCAACTTCCGCTCTGCCTTCCGCGACTTGCCTTAAAATCATATAAATTGCAATAAGAACATCTTCTCCAGTAAAACCGGCGATAACTTGAGGTAATTTAAATTTTTTATAAGGATCTATTCCGATTATTGTTGAAACATGTCCCGGATCTAAAAAACCGTCGATTTTTAACTGTGGAGTATCAATAATGGCTTGCATCGCGGGAACAAAAAGTTTATGAGACGAATATACGGTTAGACTTCTCTTAATCGCGCTTGCTGTCATTGGGGTCGTTGTATCAAACCCAACTCCAAAAAAAACTAGATCCTGGTTTTCTTTTTGTAATTTCAATGCGTCTTCCGTTGAATATACTTCATTAACATCCGCTCCAAGTTCGCGCGCTTTATTGAGGCTTAAACTTTGTTTTTCTTTGTCAGATTTTAAAACTAAATTTCCTGGAACGCGAAGAACATCTCCATAACAAGCAATTGGCACGCCATTTAGCGCCAGGGTTATTATCGCATCAACGTCTTTTTGGTCTGTAACACAAACCGGGCATCCAGGCCCAGAAAGAAGTTTCACGTTTTTCGGCAAAATTTTCTTAATGCCGTTTTTCGCAACTGCTTCCGTATGCGTTCCGCAAAGCTCCATAATCACAATATCGCGACTGATTTTTTTTGCGAGAGTTTCTATTTTTTTGATTATATTAAAAGTCATATATTTTTTAAATTAAATTCATTTTTTAAATCTACCTTTTTAATTTTGTCATTTCAGGCAACATCATCTGTCATTCCGGACTTGATCCGAAATCTTTTATCCCTTAGGTAATGCTCTGTTAATTTCACAAATCTTTTTATTACTAACCGAAGATTCTGAATTAAATTCAGAATGACACATAAATATAATTTTATTTTTCCTTCAACAAATCAGAGATATCTTTTGTATCCTTGCTCGTCAATTTCTGAATTGCAAAACCAGCATGAACAATCACATAATTACCCTTTTTCACATCAACCAGAGAAATGTTTACCTGTCTTTCTATTCCATCAAAATCAACCAATGCGATGTTGATTTTTTTGTCCACTGATTTAATTTTTCCAGGAATCGCCAAACACATTGTTGTAAAATTATGAATTAAAAATAATTACCCCCTCCCCGATAAGGGATGGTTGGGGGTGGGTTTAAAATTTTAACTAAATCTTTTATATTCTCTGAGTAAAATAGTGATTTATCACAATGCTACTTTCTTAAATATCTCCTCTGTTTTTTCCAGTTCTAATTTAATTATTTTATATTTATCCAGTAATGCTTGTGGAACAGACTTGCCTGTATTTTCTATCATGCTAATTTCTGATTGACAAATTGTAATTTGTTTTCTCAGCCATCTCACATATTTTTCTTTCGTCATCAATGATTTTTTTCGCATTAAATATTCCGGAGTTATTTTTTCTAACTCCCAATTAAAACCAAAAACTATATTTTTAATAAAATCTAGAATCATAATTTAATTTTAATTTTTTATTTATCTCATTGCCCCTTCAAACCTCTCATTTACCTTTTTCCAATTCACAACTTTCCAAAAAGCCTCAATATATTTCTCGCGGTCGTTTTTGTAATCAATGTAATAAGCGTGTTCCCAAACATCAAGCACAAGCAGAATCTTGAAGCTAGGATAGACATTCACATTGTGTTTTTCAATCTGCATCAGGATCGGTCGGTTTGTGCATTTGCAATATGCTAAAGCCGCCCAGCCAGATCCTTCAACGCTTAAAGCTGTCTGAGTGAATTCTTTTTGAAATCTTTCAAAACTTCCAAATTCATTATTTATCGCAAGTAAGATGTTCCCGTTTGGCTTTCCTTTTTCATCATTTGTCGGAGTAAGATTATTCCAAAAAAGAGAATGTAAAAGATATCCACCGAGATGAAAGGATTGATTTTTCAAAACTGATTTCATATCCAAATCAATATTTTTTTCTCTTGCTTTTTTAAGTTTTTCAAATGACGCATTAATACCAGCGACATATCCAGCATGATGTTTTTGATGATGAATTCTAAGCTGTTTTTCGGAAATGAACGGAACAAGCGCTCCATATTTATAAGGAAGTTCGGGCAAAGAATAAAATTTATTATTATTTTTTTCCATATTTATTATCTTATTCATTAATAAATAAATGTCATAAATGCACTATATGCTTATTTTTATATTTTATACTATAAATTACATTATGACAAAAAAATAAACAATAAACGTACTTAATATTTTTGACAATAGCAGTGTTTTGTTGTATAATATATTATTTATCTCTATTATAACATATTTTATGATTATTTTCAAGTCATTTAGGTAATGTGTACACACATATTGCACTTTTGCTAGAATAAGAGCATATGTCAAAAACTATGCCACAATCAACACAAGAGGAAAAGTATAGATGGATAAAGCCAATATTAGATAGAGAAATAACAATTAATAATATGAGTAAGGTATGCCCTTTCTCAGAAAGGTCGATAAAGTGTTGGTTAGCTAACTTTAGAAAGTATGGAATAGAAGGATTAAAAAATTTGACTTTACTGTTCTAAAACAGCCAACTATTCCAATACTAATATAATTGTTTCACGTGAAACAATTGAGAATGTCGTTTTAAGCCTATTTATAAAAAATCATAACTTACACTATTAATACGTATTTATATATGAAAGAATAGAAAGTACTAAACTAAATTCAGCGCAACAATGGTTGTTGTCAAATTAGAATTCATAATAACATACTAACATAATCACGTAATAACATTTTAACATAACAATTATGCGTAGTAATTTTAATTGTTAAAATGCTATTATTAGGACGCAGAAAAATACTTTTTATAGCTGTCTATAAATAATACTATACCAGAAATAAGAAAGGTTCAGGTTGGACTTGTTTAGTTTATAGATCTCGCAGTCGTTATCGCTCTTTCGAGATGACAAAAGTGTTCTTCTGCAGTCTAACCCGTATTAACACAATGCTTCGACAAGTTCAGGATGTCATTTATACATATTATTTATCCAAACGAGTAAGTCCTATTAATGTAAATAGATATGTCAACGCATTGAAACATTATAACAAGACATTAAATTTGCTATTCTTGAGTGTTTCTTGAAATTGCCAGTATTAAGGCTAAAACTAACCAAAAGATTAAACGACCCTGTTGTAATGTCCAAAAATAATGATCAAATATTCCTATAAATAAAAATGATATTAATATTGCGATTAAAAAATAGTTTAATTTCCTTATATCTAAAATTGTTTCACGTGAAACAATTTTTATTGATCCTAAAATAACATATATTATAAAAAGAAGGAAAATTAATAAGCCAACCAAGCCAATCTCAGAGGCAATTAAAAAATAGATATTATGAGCGGGCTGATATTGCCATGACTCAAGTTCTTGTTTGATATTATTATTTTCAAGATAATTATTGATTTGAAAAATAGATGTTCCTATTCCAGAACCAAAAAGAAAATTGTTTGAAATTGTTTCACGTGAAACAATATTATAAAATGTTCTATCAGAAAAAGCAGAATTATTAGACAAAGTATCGTTACTAAACAAAGCTCCGTCAATTCGCGCTTGAATTAAAGAAAAATTTGAAATAATTAAAAATAAAGATAAAAAACAAACAATAATTAATTCTTTATAGCAAAAAAGTAATTTTAGTATTTTTTTATAATTATTAACTGGTTTTAATAAAATTGTTTCACGTGAAACAATTTTATGGTCATAAAGATAAAGCACGCTTATCACAAATAAAGACAACAAAAATCCTATCCAAGCAGTTCTCGAAAATGTAAAAAATATCGCCGCAGTTTGAACAAATATAAGAGTTATCCATAATAAAGAATATAATATATCTTGACTTTGGATACTATTTATGTTATTATATTGAAATAATCTTAAAAATTTAATTGTTTTAATATACACAAATTTAAATATTTGTGTCAAACAAATGTAAATAAACATTTTCTTATTTTCTGAATATGCTCTAAAGTCTAATTGACTTGACAAACTACATCTTTTATGTTCTAAATATAAATAAATTGTAATTACTGTCGTAAAAATTAAAAAACCTCCAAGAATGTTTGGATGAGGAAAAGTTCCATAAGCTCTTATTATTTTTTCACCGTCCACTGCTATCTTTGCAACTCCCGGAATTTGCGGACCAATAACTGATTCTCCTGTAATTTTAGCCAAAATTGGAGAAGAAAAAACTGAATGTTGCGCAATAAACTGATAAATTGCGATAAGACTCTGTAAAAAGCCGGAGAAAACTATAATAAACAAGCTCGTAAACAATGTTTTACTGTTTTTAAAATTAAAATAAACAAAAATCACTAAAAGAGATAATTCTATTAATTTAACTGTTTGAAAAATGTTTATTTTTGGATAATTATTGTTAATTGCTAAATTTAGCGTTATCCAAATAAAAAAAACAAGTAAAAACAACCAGACTTTGGGCAGCTTAGCTCCCTTTTTAAATTTATTATATATAGATTTAGATACTTCACTTAAGTAGGAAAAATTTTTAAAAATAAAAAAGATCCAAAAAAATATAGCTAAGATCAAAAAAATATCAGACGCATAGACAAACAAGGTTGTCCATTCAGTAAATGCGTCACTATAGAATGAATAATCAGTCAAAAAAACCTTCCTCGTTTGAAAGGGGATTAAAAATAGAAATAAATAGAAAAAATAGATGTGTAGATTGTTAAGTTTTATCAACTTCATTAAGATTAAATAAACTTCACGCGCTTGTTTTATTTTATATAAGGGGGATTAAAAGGGTTTTAAATATGAAGTTATAATTATAAAATTTCATATTATTTATAGACACGTAATTAATCACATCTCTACTAAATTCATTTTTAATTTACAGCTTTTTGATATTCCAAATTTCTCCCCAATCTTTCTTTTGTCATAGGAGTGGTTTGTGTCGAAATTCCTCAGTAATAAATTAGTTCCGAACATGGTTTCAGTTTAGCAAATGTTATCTTAAATTACAAATATTTTATCAGAATGATAAAACCTAAATTAGATAAAAATTTTTAGAGTCAGAGATCTTTGTAAAATTTGGAATAGAATTTAATGGGGATAGGAGTTGACAAGAATTGCAAATGACTACCTAACTTGGTATGGAAAATATAAGAATGGATGGTGGGATCAATTTCTAGCCAAAGAGTCTATAAATAAACCAACCTCCACTTTAACAAAAGGATTCAGTTCAACTGAACTATGGTTTGTTAAGGGAGTAGACCAGCAATATTGGTTTACGGGAATGACATCTATCTCAAGTTCCGATGATTCTCTGTCAAGTATCGTTTTGGTCGGTTCGCGCGATCAAAAGATATATGAATACGATATTAGTGGTCCAAATGAGCAGTCCATTATAAGCGCTGTCCAATCGGCAGTTTCAAACTATGACAACAGAGTAGCTGGCCCACCAATACCACATAATTATGGTGGAAAACTAACATATACAGTTCCAATTGACGCAGAAGATGATCAGGGAAAGAGGATATTAATGGAAATTGCATTTGTAGATGCATCTTCATCAATGCCACATGTTGAGTATGCGACTACAAAAGCAGAAGCATTTAATAATTTCAGAAAATATATGGGCGGAAAAGGATTTGAATTTACATTTTCATCTTCAAGTTCGTATCAAGAAATTATTGGATCTGTAAAACGATTCGCTGACATGTCTATAAACGGAAATTCTGTTTATAGAATCTGGCTGAATAATTCCGAGATAATTTTTGAAATTGTTCCCTTTATTAATCCAGAGGTAACAATTACTCAAGAAGGTGATATGGTTAAACTATTCTATGATGATAACACCGAAACCGTTGTTGTTGTCAGCAACTTTGATAACTTGGATATTGAAGCTAGGAAAGGACAGGACCAAAAAGAATTTAAAAAAGATAAAGAGGTGAGAGACAAAAAGAAAGAGGTATTAAGTGATATAGAAACTTTAGAAAGAGAACAAGATAAATTGAGAAATAGTCTCGATTAGATCTTCAAATAAACTTGGAAGCAGAGTGCTCAGCAATGCTGAGATCATAACACTCTCCTTCCGTTTTTTTTATGTCTTTTTTTATTTATTGACAGAAAATATAAATAAGCCATCTGATAAGCAGACAGCTTTAATGTTTTGTAAGTTTTTTATTTTTATCTTTGTCATATTTTTTAATGCTTTTATTTAGTTTAACAAATATATTATAAAAAACAAGTTGAATGAAGTATTATATCCAGTTAAGTGGATAAGGTTGACATGGTTAAAACTTTTTGTTACATTATTGTATGGGCATAATTTGATAATAGGAAATGTCTATAATTGTTCTTTATAAAAAATATTGAAAACAGGAGAATAGAAAAATGCCAGATACAAAAGAAATGAAAGAAGGAACAGCTAAATTAATTGTTGCCTCTAGCAAGAAAAATTCCAATATGTTTTACGCGACTAAATTTTTTACGCCAGATCCATTCATTTGGCTTAAAACAAAAGATGGAACAAAAGTATACGTTAATTCTTTAGAGTTTGGAAGAGCTCAAAAAGAAGCTATTGTTGACGAAGTAGTGGATGATTTTGAATTCAATTCCGGAAATTCTTTTCCTGACAAACTTGTTGACATTTTACAAAACAATGGCATTGAAAAAGTTTTGGTTCCTAAAAATTTTGAGATACAGTATGCCAAAGCATTGTTTGATAATGGAATTAAAATTGACATCAAGCCTGGAATCTTTTTTGAAGAAAGGGCAATTAAAACCCAAAAAGAGGTGCGGGAAATCAGAAAAGTTCAAAAAGTTGCTGAAAAAGCGATGAGCAAAGCGATCAATCTAATACAAAAATCAGAAAGAGGAGGATTAGACAAGCTTTTTTATTTGGGAGAACCATTAACCTCGGAGATGGTTAGAGAAGCCATACACATTGAATTTTTGAAAAGAGGCTGTGGTTTTGAGCCAAGTATTGTAGCTTGCGGAAAGGACAGCGCTGATCCGCATCAGACGGGAGAAGGGCCATTGTTTGCCGACCAGCCGATTGTTATAGATATATTTCCAAGATCGCACAAAAGCGGATATTTTGCTGATATGACAAGAACTGTTGTAAAAGGAGAAGCTTCTCCTGAAATTGAAAAAATGTATGCTGCAGTACTTGAAGCTCAAGAAGCAGCGATAAAAGCAATTAAGCCTGGAATAAGCGCCAGCGCGATTGACTTGATGATACGCGATCATTTTAAAAAATGCGGATTTAAGACAGAAAAGGTCGACGGAAAACATCAAGGCTTCATTCATGCCACTGGTCATGGAGTTGGACTCGAGATGCACGAAGATCCGATAATATACAGGACAAACGAAAAAACCTTAGAACACGGAAATGTGTTTACGGTAGAGCCTGGATTATATTATCCAGAGATTGGTGGAATAAGAATTGAAGACCTTGTCGTTGTTACCAAAAATGGGGTTAAAAATCTCACCCAGTTTTCAAAAGACAATCTGATAATTTAAGACAGAAAACTGTCAAATATAAGGGATGATGTATTTCAATCCCTTTTTTATTATTTTTTATGTTAATCTCATTTATAGCGCGGCTATTGACATAAAATCATAAATATGATAGACTTTTTTGTAAAGTTCCTTTTAAAGGAATTTTTTAATTAGATAAAATATTTTATGCGTAAATTTTTTATTGGCACGGATTTTAAAGAATCGCCTCTTATTGCTGTGTCAATCTTGGCTATAATAAGCATAATTTTGCACTTAGCATTTCCACAGCATATTTTAGTCGTAAAAGCTGATAAATATATAGAATTTGACATAATGCAGGAGAATTCTTTTGGTTTTAAAAACCCAATTTTAATCGGTCCAGAAGATCAACCAGCAGATAAACTAGCAAAAACTGAAGAGCAAGAAAAACAATCAGATAAGATTTTAGCCGTACAGGTAGAAAACAGAGATGTAAAGAAAAATTTAAAAGAGAACAGTAAAACAAATAAAACTGAAGAAATAAAAGTAAAAAACAAAAAACTAGTTACAGTAACAGCATATTCTTCAACGGTTGATCAATGCGATTCTACGCCGTTTATTACGGCAAGCGGAACTCATGTTCATGATGGAACTATAGCCGCTAATTTTTTAAAATTTGGCACAAAAGTAAAATTCCCTTCTTTGTATGGAGATAAAATATTTATTGTTGAAGATAGAATGAAAAGCAATTATAAAGTTGATATCTGGTTTCCAACAAGACAAGAGGCCATAAATTTTGGAGCCAAAAGAGTTGAAATAGAAATACTATAGAATATATAAAAAAACAGTCCTAAAAATTTGTGGCTGTTTTTTTATTTTAAAGATAGAATTTATTTTTTATAAATTATTTTCACTAAAAACCGATGTATTCTTAAAAGCGGTTTTGGCGTCTCTAAGCTAAAATGGTGCGATATTGTTTTTATCTCAAAATAAATTAAAGCCGCAAGTCCAAGCACAACAAGCGCAATATTTATCGATCTGAATATTAAGCTAAATGCAAAGCCGCTACTTTTTCCAATGCCTAATAAATTAAAAATAAAAGTCAAAGATGCTTCAAAACTTCCTAATGAACCGGGAATAGGAATAAAATTGGCTAAGGTGAAAATAAAAAATATCGCTGTTGAAAAAACAAAATCAATTGTTGATCCTAGATATAAAATAATTATCCAAATCGTTACTAAATAAAGCAATATTTCAGCAGTAGCGAGAAAAAAAGCCTTCATAAATATTCCTGTTTCTTTTTTAAAAAATTGAGCAATAATTCTTTCCATTCTTTCTATGCTTTTTTCTTTTTTCTTGACAAATTGAATTTTGTCTAATTTAGTTGTTTTAATAATAAACATAAAAAAACCATGCCCATCTGAATTGTCATTTATTATGCGAGAGTAAAACAGATAAAAGAAAAAAACCGCTGAAATAATTATGAACACAAAACCATAAAATATGCTAGTTGGCAAAGAAAAGTGATCTATCAAAAAGACAAAGCCGATAATCATAAAGAGAAACAAAACAAAAAAATAAATTGCTTGATCAATAATTACCGAAGCAAATGATTTTTCCCAGCCGTAATCAGATTCTTCTTTGATCATGTAGGCTCTTATTGGTTCTCCTCCAACTAAAACGGAAGGAGTTATATAGCTTACCGCAAACCCTGCCAATTTTGCTCGCAAAACCTTCCAAACGCTGATTTTATGGCTATTTTGAGCTTCAATAATAATTTTCCACCGAAATGTGCCAATAACAAAAATTGCCGCAAAATTAATTAAAAAAACGGCTAAAATAGCTGACAAAGGAAATATTTTGACAGTTTTCACCACGTTATCAAATCCAGCCTGTTGTATTGTTCCCATAAAAAGAAACAATCCCAAAAGCAAAGATAACAAAAAAAGAAACATTTTCATTTTGTTTGTTTAGAGCTCAATATTGTTATTTTGATGTCTACAAAATTAAAATGTGCCGAGGGAGGGACTCGAACCCTCACGAAGTATAAGTTCAACGGATTTTAAGTCCGTCGCGTCTACCAATTCCGCCACCCCGGCTAATTTGTATCAAGTATATAGAATTAGGTATCAAGCAAAATTAATATCAAGCTTGATACTTAATACTATATACTATTCTGAGGCCTGGATCGGATTTGAACCGATGTACGCGATTTTGCAGACCGCTACCTAGCCGCTCGGTCACCAGGCCGCACTTTATTTGAAACAACTTTAATATCTAAACATATTTAAAATTAGCATAAAATTTATTAAGGGTCAAACAAAACAACAAGATGTTTAACTCATAACGCATAGCGCGTAGTAAAATCGTTTAACATTTTTTGCTTTACGTTATGCGTTATATGTTATGTTATAAAACAAACTTAAATTCCCAATTTAATTTGCTCAGCTTTTCCTTCTTTTCCTTTTTTGTTATTAATTCTCTCTTCTTTTATAATTTCCAAAATTTTCGGTATTTTTTTAAAATCATTTTGCAAATCTTCAAGCAGTCCGTTTCTGTATAAAGCGGCTGCGGGATGATAAATTGGATAATATACTTGTCCATTTAATCTTTTAGGCTTGCCATGATCAATAGATATTTTATGGTTTGGCAAAAACCTGTCCATGGAATGCCTTCCCAATAAAACCATTAGCTCGGGCTTTATTATTTTAATTTGTTTATCGAGCCACTCTCTGCAAAAATCAACTTCTTCCGGCAGTGGATCGCGATTTTGCGGAGGACGGCATTTTACAACATTTGCAATATAGACATCTTTTCTTTCGAGCCCGATCAGTCCAAGAAGCTTGTCTAATAATTTTCCAGCTGAGCCTACAAATGGCCTGCCAAGTTCATCTTCTTTTTTCCCTGGTCCTTCGCCAATAAACATAATATTAGATTTTGAACTTCCTTCTCCGGGAACAACGTTTACGCGCGTTTTGCAAAGCGCGCATTTTTCACATTTTAGGATTTGATTATTTAATTCTTCTAATGTCATATCAAAAATTTATTTATTTTACTCAACTTTATACATTTTAGATATCTCAAGATATTCAGTAATATTAAAATCATATTCTTTTTTGTTTTCATCTTTGAGATATTTCTTTTCAAGATATTTGAAAATTGAAGGCCTGTTAGACAATGCGTGCCAATCTCCAAGCCCTTCGCTTAAATAGACAGTTTTTAGATTGTTATCTTTTTTAAATTGAATCGCAACTTTGATAATTTCATCACATAAGATTTTCTCGTCAACTTCATAGAGAAAGCTTGAGTTTGGGTTTATTCCACGCAGTAAAAGAGATTTTTTTTGTCATCATCAATAATATAAGCTTGAATATTGCCCCTTATTATTTCATTGTTTTTCCCGATATCTTCAACTAAATTAATGTGGAAATGATCTTTGCGATTAAAAAGATCCATATTGTCTGCGGTGCAGATCCCAGCTGAAGCTTTGGAGAAGAAAGATCCGATGTTTTTTGAAATATACGCTTTTAGAGCAATCTTTTCTTTTTTCATCCTACTCGTTCCTTCTTTTTGATATTTTTCTATAATCTTGTTCAATTCTTTGCTTATCTTTTCTCTTTCTGTCTTTATTATTTTGTTTTCAACAAAAGTTGATAATAATATGCTTATTTTTTCTATATCTAAATCTTCCCAATATTCATCAGTTAATATTTTGTTATCTTTTTTAAGTTCTTTTCTGATAGACTTGATAAATGCTTCTTTCTTGTTTTTGTCTTGCAATGTTTGTATTATTCTGTCTTTTATCTCAGGATTTTCATTTAAAAAATTTTCAAGCTCTTCTTTAAAATTATCTTTAAAAATAATTCCAAGGACTCCCTTTGTTTCAAATAGGTAATTATATAAATCATTTATATTATTTTTATCAAAATGTTTTTCTGACAAAGAGGAAATATTTTCATTTTTTATTATGCTTATTAAATATGATAAGTTATTGCTATCTAAGCTTGGAGAAGCTTTGGTAATTTTGTCTAAAACTTTAGAAACTTTTTGATTATAATCCTCTTCTTTGTTTTTCTCAACTGATCTTTTTATTATCCTTGCTACATACTCTATGTTTTTAAAATTGATTTCTTTTCCTTTTCTAATAACTTTTTCTGTAGGAGCTACTATGTTAATTTCATATCCATCTTCTGGAAACTTGTATCTTGCTAAGTCTCCTGTTTTGTCTTGTAATTCTTTAAGGTATTTCTTAACTTCATTAAAACTCATTCCAATGGGATTATACACGATGTAAATTAATTCTGCCATTTCATCAAAATTTCTTTTCATATCAATTGGATTGTTTTTAAACATTCCTTTTTTATTTTCATTTATTTCATTTACATAAATATCTCTTTCTTTTGAATCAAACTTTTTATACTTTTCAAAGATAATTGGAAATATGTTTCCAAACTTATCAAGCATATCAAAGATATCTTTATAATCTTTTTCTATATCTATATTCCCATTCTCGCTAATAGTTTCTAAAACATTATTTGCGGTGTTACTGTATTGATTGAATAGTTTCTTTAGAAAGCTTATCTCTTGTTCGTTATGCTGTTCCATACTTATTGTTTGATTTAAACTATTTATTGATTCATATCCTATTTTAGAAATATTGCTTTTGTTAATCATGTCGTTTTTGATAGTGTATTCAAGATTTTTTTCTTTTGCGTATTCTAAAATATATCTAACATTTTCATTTGCGCACATTTTCTCAAATTCTTGAGTAGTTTTAATCTGGTAAAGATTAACGACATATTTAAGATTTTTTTCTTTTGCGTATCTTAAAACGTCTTTAACATTTTCATTTGCGCACATTTTCTCAAATTCTTGAGTAGTTTTAATCTGGTAAAGATTAACGGCATGTTTAAGATTTTCTTCTTTTGCGTATTCTAAAATATATCTAACATTTTCATTTGCGCACATTTTCTCAAATTCTTGAGTAGTTTTAATCTGGTAAAGATTAACG